>DASQFM010000061.1:0-7202 GCA_035633135.1 Candidatus Eiseniibacteriota bacterium | reverse complement strand
GATGTACGGCAAGGTCACCGAATCGCCCCAGTCCGAGACCACGCCGTTCATCCCCCGGAGCCCGTACGCGGTCAGCAAGCTGTTCGCCTACTGGATGACGATCCAGTACCGCGACGCCTACAACGTGTTCGCGGTCAACGGCATCCTGTTCAACCACGAATCGCCGCGTCGCGGCGCGACCTTCCTCACCCGCAAGGTCACCCGAGGCATCGCCTCGATCATCGCCGGGCGCCAGGACAAGCTGTACCTCGGCAATCTCGAAGCCAGGCGCGACTGGGGCTACGCCCCGGAGTACGTCGAGGCGATGTGGCTGATGCTCCAGCAGCCGGACGCGCGGGACTTCGTCATCGCCACCGGCGAAATGCACAGCGTCCGCGAGTTCGTCGAGCGGGCCTTCGCCCTCGTCGGCCGGGACTGGCAGGACTTCGTCGAGATCGATCCGCGCTACTTTCGCCCGACCGAGGTGGACGAGCTGTGCGGCGACGCCAGCCTGGCCCGGGAGCGTCTCGGCTGGCAGCCGCGAACGTCCTTCGCCGAGCTCGTCCGGCTGATGGTCGAGGCAGATCTCCGCGAAGCGGGCCTCGACCCGGCCGCCCACCTGGTGGAGGCCGCCCTGGCCCATCCGGTCGCATGACGGCCTTCTGGCAGAACCGCAGGGTCATGGTCACCGGCGGCGGCGGGTTCCTCGGCAGCGCGGTCGTCGAGCGCCTCCGATCGACCGGCGCGCGCGAGATCTTCAGCGTTCGCAGTCGCGAGTACGACCTGCGGATCCGCGACGGGATCGATCGGGCGCTGGCCGATGGCCGGCCGGACCTCGTCATCCACCTGGCGGCGGTCGTCGGCGGGATCGGGGCCAACCGGGAGAACCCCGGCCGGTTCTTCTACGAGAACGCGATCATGGGCGTGGAGCTGATGGAGCAAGCGCGGCGAGCCGGCGTCGCCAAGTTCGTCCAGATCGGGACCGTTTGCTCGTACCCCAAGTACACGCCTGTCCCGTTCCACGAGGACGATCTGTGGAACGGTTACCCGGAGGAGACCAACGCGCCGTACGGCCTGGCAAAGAAGATGCTGCTCGTGCAGGGCCAGGCCTATCGACAGCAGTACGGCTTCGACGTCATCCACCTCATCCCGGTCAACCTCTATGGGCCGGGCGACAACTTCGATCCGGCCAGCTCGCACGTGATCCCGGCGCTGATCAAGAAGTGCGTCGACGCCCGCGAGGCCGGGGCGGCCGAGATCGAGGTCTGGGGGAACGGATCGGCGTCGCGGGAGTTCCTGTACGTCGACGATGCCGCCGCCGGCATCGTCCTGGCCGCAGAGCGCTATGACGGCGCCGAGCCGGTCAATCTCGGGGTTGGTCACGAGATCACGATTCGCGAGCTGGTGGAGCTCATCGCCCGGCTCACGCGCTTCGACGGCGCGCTGCGCTGGGACACCAGCAAGCCCGATGGCCAGCCCCGCCGGGCGCTCGACACGAGCCGTGCCCGGGAGCGCTTCGGCTTCGTGGCCGCGACCGGCTTCGAGGAGGGGCTCCGGCGGACCATCGAGTGGTACGAGGCGACCCGGTCGGTCAGCCCGCCCGGATCCCGGCCGCCTGCCAGAGCAGCTCGCTGAAGCTCTCGCCGTCCTGATCCTCGACGAAGAGACGCGGCAGCGCGTGGGCGTCGCTCGCGGGGTGCACGCGACCGGGCACCGACATGAAGGCCGAGCCGAAGCCGGCCTCGCGCACGATCTCGGTCGTGTCCGGCGCGATGTCCCCGCTGAGCCCATGCGGGTAGGCGAACGTGTCGATCGGGCGACCGATGCGCGCCTCGAGCTCGGCGCGGCCGCCTTCGATCTCGGCCCGCTGGTCGTCGGCGGCGAGGCCCGCAAGCCAGGCGTGGCCATGCGTATGGGCCCCGATCTCGACGAGGTCGTCAACCGCGAGCTGCTCCAGCTCCGTGGCCCGCAGGGTCCGGTGGCTCGGCCGGGATTCGGTTGACAGCCCGGCCCAGGCCAGCACCTGGTCTGCCAGGGCGTCGCGGATGATGGGCCGCTCGCTCCGCACCGCCACATAGACTTCGAGATGGAGCTGGTCGCGCGACACCGACGCGACGTCCCATTCGCGCAGGGCCTCACCAAGACGGAGGCTGAGGCGATCGGGTAGCGGCTCCGTCCCGAGGAGGCTCCGCTCGAGCGCGTCCCACCAGAACTCCCGGTTCATGTCGATGGCGCTGGACACGATGAAAACGGACGCCGGCACGTCGGCTCGATCGAGCAACGGCCGGACCTCGGTGGCGAGATCCGCATAGCCGTCGTCGAAGGTCACCAGGACCGTGCCGCTCTGGATCCGACCCCGGTCCATGCTCGCCCGAAGCTTCCGTGCCGTCGTCGTCCTCGTGTACCGGGCCAGGATGTCGAGGTGCTCATGAAGGTGGTTCGGCGTGACGGCGAGCCGCCACGGATCGGGCGAGACGTTCGCCGCCCGGTGGTAGAGGAGGACGAGCCCGCCACGCCGGCGCCGCTCGATGAGCGGCCGGGCGAGCCGACGAAATGTGGGCCTCACGGGCGCAGGTCCCGAGCGCCCGCCGTCACGCGCCGTCCGGCTTCACGGCGCGGATCGCGATGCAGACGGGGTAGCTGGCATCCACCACGTCCAGCTCCGGTTGGCTGAGCTCCTCGCTGGCGATCCCCTCGATGAAGGCCACTGCGGCGAGCACGTTGCCATGCCCTTTCACGTCCACGACGCTCTCCGCAAAGCGCTCCTCGAACAGCCGTCGCGCCGATTGCTCGGTCAAGGCCCAGAACCAGGTGTCCTTCCACTCGGTCCGGTCGATCGGGCTGATGCCCGGAACCGTCGCCAGGAGGACGCCGCCCGGGGCGAGGATCCGGTGGAGCGTCGCGATCGCCGCGCGAACGTCGTAGATGAGGTGCAGCGTCTGGGTCAGGACGATCGCGTCGAATGCGTCGGACGGGACGTGGTCCGCGCTCGCCAGGTCGCCCACGATCGTCGCCTCTGGCGCGCCCTCGTGGACGTGCAGCACATCGCTCCGGGTGACCCGCGAACCCCCGAAGCGCCGGGTGTAGCTCGCGTCGTCGACCTCGAGCACGCGTCCCCGGATGTCATCCGCACGGGCTGCGAGGAACCGTTCGATGTAGTACCGGTCGATCGGCAGACCGCGGTCGAATCCGAAGTCGCCGCTGATTGGCCTGGTTCGTCGGAGATCGCCGAAATCGACGCGTCCCACGGTCGGCGTCGAGCCGGGCCGCAGCCGCCGCAGGACGGCCCGCGGGAGCATCGTCCGCAGCCGCTCGCGCACCGTCGCCCTGGCCGAAGGACCAATCGTCACAGCTGCTCCACGCTGACGTGGCAGGTGACGCTCCCGTACTCGGACCCCGGCGTCACCCCGAATCCGGCGCTTTCGAACGCGACCACGTCGACGTCGAAGGCCGGCTCGACGAGGTCGAAGCCCGCTCCGACCGTGTCGCCCATCCAGAGCGTCACCTGGTAGACGCCGGCATTGAGATGCAGCGCCTCGATCGACAGGCGAACGCGATTCAGGCCGGGTTCCAGCTGCAGCGTCTCGCCCTCGGCCAGGATGTCCGCGTTGACGAGCTTCGCGCCGTTCCGATCGGCAAAGACGACGCCAAAGCTCGGGACCGTCCTGGGCTCGTCGGCTTCGATCTCGAAGGTGAACTCGAGGGGGCCGTCCGGGTAGGGCTGGAAACCGGCCTGTTCGACCCCGCTGGAGTAGCGGACGCGCCGAAAGCGGGCCTCCCCGGTCCCCCGGCGCGGTGCTGCAGAGACATCGATCCACTGGCCGGGCCCGGCGGTTGTCGCGTCGCTGAGGTAGCGAGCCACGATGGCCGGCGTCGGCCCCATCTCGGCTAGTCGTCCGGCCTCGATCAGGATGCTGTGGTCGCAGAGGCGCTGAATGGTGCCCATGCTGTGGCTGACGACGAGCACCGTCCGCCCGTCACGGTCCGCGATCTCCGCCATCTTCCCGAGACACTTCCGCTGGAATCGAGCGTCGCCGACCGCGAGGACCTCGTCCACCAGGAGGATGTCCGGCTCGAGGTGGGCGGCGACGGCGAAGGCCAGCCGCAGGTACATCCCGTCCGAGTAGTGCTTGACGGCCGTGTCGAGGAAGCGCGTCACCTCGGCGAATTCGACGATCTCGTCGAAACGCTGCCGGATATCAGCGCGACGCATGCCGAGGATTGCGCCGTTCAGGTAGATGTTCTCCCGACCCGTCAGCTCCGGATGGAAGCCGGTCCCGACTTCGAGAAGCGAACCGACCCGGCCGGCAATCGTCGCCCGGCCGACCGTCGGCTCGGTGATCCTCGACAGCAGCTTGAGGAGCGTGCTCTTGCCGGCGCCATTCGCGCCGATGATCCCGACGACCTGGCCAGCGCGGATCTCGAACGACACGTCGCGGAGGGCCCAGATGCGCTCCCGGGCGGGCTCGCCACTGCCTCCGCGCACCAGGGAACCGATCCGGCTGGTTGCGTTCGCCAATGTCTCCCTAAGCGTCTCATTGCCACTCGTCCGGCCGAGCGTGTACTGCTTGCCGAGGCCCTCGACGCGGATCGCGAGATCCATCACACGATGTCCGCGAACGTGCCTTCGACGTGCCGGAAGTAGTACGCCCCGCCAACGAGGACGACCACCGCCACCGCGGAAGAGACGAGGATGAGCGGGCCCGGGGCCGTATCGGCGCCGAGCAGGGCCCAGCGGATTCCCTCGACGACGCCAACCATGGGGTTCAGCGCGCTCAGGGTTCGCCACGGCTCCGGAAGCAGGCTGCTGGGATAGGCGATCGGGGTCGCGAAGAGCCAGATCTGGAGCAGGAACGGGACGATGTAGCGGACGTCCCGATAGCGGACGTTGAGCGCCGACAGCCAGAGCCCAACCCCGAGCGACGCGACAAAGGCGAGGAGGAGCAGCGGAACAACCCAGACGGTCGTGAGCGTTGGGACGATCCCGTAGACGACCATCATCCCGATCAGCACCGCGCCCGCGATCGCCAGGTCGACGAACCCCGTCAGGACCGCGGCAATCGGGATCACCAGGCGTGGGAAGTACACCTTCTTGAGCAGGTTCTGGCTCCCGACCAGGCTGGCGGCTGCCTGGCTGATCCCGGTGCTGAAAAACGTCCATGGGACGAGCGCCGCGAACGCGAAGATCGGATATGGCAGCCCGTCGGATGGGACCCCCGCAAGGCGTCCGAAGATGGCGCTGAACACGACCATCGTCACGAACGGCTGGAGAACCGCCCAGGCGGCGCCGAGGATCGTCTGCCGATAGCGGACCTTGAGATCCCGCCAGACGAGGAAGTACAGCAGCTCTCGATACGACCACAGGGCCGTCATCTCGAGTGGCGCCCGGCCACGGCGCGGTTGAATGACGGTCAGAGAGGGGTGCACGGCGCCGTGGCGGCGCGTGGACTCGTCGATCATTGGCTGGACTACCCTCCGGCCGGCCGCGCCTCTCGGTGGGGGGCCGCGGCTATTGTGGCCTGACTGGGGCGAGAAAGGACGAAGGACGTGCCTGCCCGCCAACCATGGAGCCCCCCCCCCGACGCAGATCGCCTACCCTTGCGCCGGCCAATACGGTTCGCACCCGGGGCCAGCCCGAGGTCGGTGTGCAGACAGCTGACGAGGCCTAGATTGCGATCGATCCGGCCATTCCGATCGGCTCCCGGGGTCAGCTTCCGCAGGACCGTGCGGGCGGCGATTTCGCAGCGCAGCAGGAAGATCCGGCTCTATGTCTACCCCGACGTGCACTGCTTCATCGGCGCCGGCAGCCGTGTCGAAGGCGACGGACGGATCCTCCTTGGACAGGCCTGGGAGAACAGCCGCTTCATGCCATCGGAGCTCAAGCTCAATCCGGGCGCTCGCCTTCGGATCGAGGGCGAGTTCGTCGTCTACACCGGTTGCACCATCGCGGTGCAGCGCGGTGCCACCCTTTCCCTCGAGAGCGGATACATCAACACCCGATCGGCAATCGACGTCTTCACCAGCGTGACGATCGGACGTGACGTCGCGATTTCGAGTGGCGTCACGATCCGCGACAGCGACAACCACGCGATCGATGGCAAGGCAGGCCGCGCTGCACCCATCGAGATCGGCGACCACGTCTGGATCGGGCTGAATGCGATCATCCTCAAAGGCGTGAAGATCGGCGATGGAGCAATCGTCGCGGCGGGCGCCGTGGTGACCGGTGACGTCCCCGCCGGCACGCTGGTCGGCGGCGTCCCGGCGCGCGTCATCCGGGAGGGGGTCACGTGGGAGTAGCGCCGCCCGCGGTCTCAGTCGTGATCCCGTGCTACGGCCAGGCTGAGTACCTCGGCGAGGCGGTCGAGAGCGTCGTCGGCCAGACGTACCCTGACTGGGAGATCGTCATCGTCGACGACGGCAGCCCGGACGCCACGGCGGCTGTCGCCCATCAGCTGATCGCCCGCCACCCTGATCGGCCGATCCGCCTGGTCCGGCAGGCCAACCAGGGGCTGCCGAGCGCCCGCAACAGCGGCATCGCCGCGTCCACCGGCCGCTACGTCCTGCCCCTCGACGCCGACGACGTCCTACTGCCGGAGATGCTCCAGAAGACGGTCGACGTGCTCGATTCTGACCCAGGGGTTGCAATCGCCTACACCGACTATTTCAGGTTCGGAGCGGACTCGCGGCAGGTCCGTACCGGGCCCTGGAGCCTCGACGCCCTGGCGTTCAGCTGTCAGCTCAGCGGCGCCACTCTCTTCCGGCGTGACGTCTGGACCACGGTCGGCGGCTACGACGCGGCCATGCGCGGCGGCTACGAAGACTGGGACTTCTGGATCGGCGCTGCCGAGCGGGGCTTCGTCGGGCGCCGCATCCCCGAGGCGCTCTTCGGGTATCGGATCAAGCCGTCGAGCATGGTCCTCGACGCCATCGCCAACGACGCGCAGCTCCGTCGCCAGATCGCCCGGAATCATCCGGGCACCTACACGCCTGCTCGGCGGCTGCGCCACTGGATGCGACGAACCTGGAACGGCGCAAACCGCCGGGTGCGCTGGCATGCCGCCCGGCTGTTCCGGCGCCTCCGCGGCCGACAACCACACCGGGGTACCTAGCGGTGCCTGACACGCATCCGCCCGCGGTCTCAGTCGTGATCCCGTGCTACGGCCAGGCTGAGTACCTCGGCGAGGCGGTCGAGAGCGTCGTCGGCCAGACGTACCCTGACTGGG
>DASQFM010000060.1:0-9390 GCA_035633135.1 Candidatus Eiseniibacteriota bacterium | reverse complement strand
TCCGCGAACCTGCCACTCGCGGCGATCGGCGCCGCCGTCGAGCACGAACAAGCCCTTCCGGGTCCCGACCAGGAGCGTGTTGCGTTCGGCCATCTTGTCTTCAGCCTCCAATGCCATGTCCGCTCTCCGGAGCCTATCGCGGGCTGGCCGGGGGCACCTGCAAGGCGGAGTATGGCTTCGCCGGTACGCTTCGGGCATGACTGCAGGGCCGCGTCGTGCGCCAGAGCTCGGGAGCGAGCCTGCGCCCGGGAGCGAGCCTGGCCCCGGGCGCGAGCCTGGCCCCGGGAGCGAGCCTGCGCCCGAAGGTGACCTCGAGCTTGCCGGCGAGCGCGTCCGCCTCAGGCCGCTGCGAGCCGCCGACCGCGAGCGTCTTCGTGAGATCTTCGCCCAACCGGATGTCGCGAGATGGTGGGGTGCGCCGAACGCCGACGCCGCGGTCGACGAATGGCTCGAGCCGGACGACGACAGCGTCGGCTTCGCGATCGAGATCGACGGCCGGGTCGCCGGCAGCATCCAGTACGCCGAGGAGAACGAGCCCGAGTACCGCCACGCAGCCGTCGATCTGTTCCTCGACGGCAGACACCAGGGGCAGGGGCTCGGTCCCGACGCAATCCGGACGCTGGCCCGGTACCTGTTCGAGGTCCGGGGTCATCATCGGCTGACCATCGATCCCGCGGCCTCGAACGAGCGCGCGATCCGCGCCTACCGGCGGGTCGGCTTCCAGCCCGTTGGCATCATGCGGCGCTACGAGCGCGGGCCCAACGGATCGTGGCACGACGGCCTGCTGCTGGACCTGCTGGTCGATGAGCTGACTTAGCCTAGGGGCGACGATGCGATTTCGAACGACGATTCTGACGGCCGGCAAGACCGCGGCCGGCATCCGCGTGCCGGACGACGTCCTCGCGGCGCTGGGCCCCAGCAAGAAGCCCGCCGTCAGCGTGACCATCAGCGGCCACACCTACCGCAGCACGGTTGCCTGGGTCGACGGCGCGCCGATGGTCGGCGTCAGCGTCGAGAATCGGGCAGCCGCGGGCGTCGCCGGCGGCGAAGAGGTCGACGTCAACATGGAGCTCGATACCGCTCCGCGCGAGGTCTCGGTACCGCCGGATTTCGAAGCCGCGCTCGACCGCGAGCCGGAGGCCCGCCGCTTCTTCGACGGGCTGTCCTACAGCGACAAGCGTTGGCACACCCTGCCGATGGAAGCAGCGAAGACCGACGAGACGCGTCAGCGGCGCATCGAGAAGTCCATGGGCCTGCTGCGCAAGGGCCGCAAGCGCTGAGATCCAGGCGGTCGCAGGGCCGGGGCGCAGGCTCGACAATCGCCTTCCGAGGCCAGGCAAGCTCGAGCGCGCCGTGTCCCCCAACCGAAGCTGAGGGGACGCGGCGGCTCAGTCCAGTGGCTCAGGGATGCACGATCTCCCAGTTCTCGTAGACGCCGTTCGTGTCGCCCGGCGCCTGGTCGTTCTTGAAGAAGTACAGCGGCAGGCCGTTGTACGTCACCTGGAGCTCGCCGTTGTCGGCGCGGGTGATGGTGCCGAGCGTGCCGATGACCCCGGTCCCGGCCACTGGGCTGCCCCCCGCTGGCACGGTCAGCGCCGGCCAGGTCTCCAGGCAGCCGCCGGTGCAGACGCTCGTGCCGCTGTCCTTCACGTCCATGAGGAAGATGTAGACCGTCATGCCGTTCGAGCCGGCGACGAGCACCGTCCCCACCGTTCCGACTTCCTTCGCCTCGACGGTCGTGGCGGCGGCGGTGGTCGCGGCGACGGTTGGTGCCGTTGTGGCTGCCACAGTGGGTGCCGCAGTGGCTGCCACCGTGGGTGCCGCGGTGGCCGGTGCGGTCGTCGGCAACGGTGACGAGGTCGCCGCCGCCTGATTGCCGGCGCAACCGGCCGTAGCCAGGCCGGCGATCAGCATTGCGGTGACGATGAGGGATCTCGAGCCCATGCCAGGTACCTCCAGGAGACGCGGTGAGTTCGGCCCGCGATCGAGCCGATGCTGTTTTGAGACGGCGCATCCGCTCGATCGTATCGCGGCGGGCGAGGCGGTCCGCGGCGCTGCCTGCCCGCTGCCAGACTTGATTCCGTGAAGCGACCAACCGAGGATGAGCTCCGAAACGCGGCCGGCAAGGCGATTCCGGATGCGATCGGACCGGATGTGCGGGTGCTGTTCGTCGCCATCAACCCGGGGCTCTATTCGGGTGCCACCGGCTTCCATTTCGCACGCCCGGGCAACCGCTTCTGGCCGACCCTGCACGGTGCCGGCTTCACGCCGCGCCAGCTCGCGCCCGACGAAACCGATGCCCTCCGGGATCTCGGAATCGGGATCACCAACCTCGTCAACCGGACCACCGCGACCGCGGCCGAGCTCGACGACGATGAGCTGCGACAGGGTGCCGTCCGCCTTCGGGAGACGGTGGATCGATACCGGCCGCGCGCCGTGGCCGTCCTGGGCGTCGACGCGTTCCGAAGAGCCTTCGAGCAGCCGAAGGCGATCATCGGCCCGCAGGCGGACCCTCTCGGTTCGAGCGAGCTATGGGTCCTGCCGAACCCGAGCGGGCTGAACGCGCACTACCAGCTGCCGCAGCTCATCGAGCTCTTCGCCGCGTTTCGCACGGCCGTCGCAGATGAGGCGGCGGTTAGAAGGCTCGGCGAAGGATGACCAAAGCCAGGAACACGATCACGATCCCCACCGCCAGCTGGACCGGCGAAAGGCTCGAGACCGTGCTGACCGCATCATTGGCGAACTGGCTTAGCGAGCCGAACGGGTCGCCACCCTGGCCAAAGGGGTTCGAGCCGCCGCCTACCTGGCCGCCAGGTCCTTCACTGATGCCACCGCCATATTCGACCACGGCTCGATCATCTCACCTCGATGCAAGCCCGAACGTCAGAGCGAGCCGCCCTCGGTGCGATTCGACACCACCTGTTCGTCCTGGGCCCCTCACGAAAGCCGGAGTAGACTGCGCAGGATCGTTGCGCCCGCAACTTCACTCCTAGGACCCGACAATGCCCGATCCGAGCCCCAACGCCTGGGAAGACGCCCTCATCGAGGACCTGCGCGCCAACGACGGCCGGCCCAGCTCGGGTCCGCTGGCGGGCCACCCGTTGCTGGTCATGACGTCGACGGGCGCGAAGAGCGGGAAGCCGCGACGCGCGATCCTGACCTATACGCGCGACGGCGACGACTACATCGTCGCCGGCACCAAGGGCGGCTCGCCAGAGGATCCGCTCTGGATCGAGAACATCCGCGTCAGGCCGGACGTGAACATCGAGATCGGAACCCGCGCCGTTCCCGCGACCGCCACGATCGTGAACGGCGAGGAGCGAGATCGGCTGTGGGACGCCCACGCCGCCGAGCTGCCGTGGTTCGCCCCGTACCCGGCCAGGACGGGTCGCGTCATCCCGATGATCCGCCTCACGCCGGTAAGCGAACGAATAGTCGAAACTGGCCCGATGTGATACGGTTGCCACCTTCGTGAACGTACGGGCGCTCCGGTCGGCGCCCCGGTTTCCAACCGCTCGATCCCGATCCACCATCACGCCCTGACCGGTCCCCGCAGCACACACCGCGCGGGTGGGCCAATCGTCAGGAGCCTCTTCTCTCATGTCCTTCGATCGTCTCGGGCTGACGCCCGAGCTCCTCCGTGCCGTCGCGGCAGAGGGCTACACCGAGCCCACCCCCGTGCAGGCCGAAGCCATTCCATACGTGCTCGCTGGCCGCGACGTCCTCGCCGGCGCCCAGACGGGAACAGGCAAGACGGCGGCCTTCGTCCTGCCGATCCTCCAGCTGCTCCATGCCAGCCGGCCGGAGCCACGCCAGCTTCCTATCGGCAACGGCCGCCCGAAGGGTGCGACCGGCCTCCCGATCCGCTGCCTGGTGCTGACCCCGACCCGCGAGCTGGCGCTGCAGATCGAGGAGAGCGTCCGGACCTATGGCGCCCAGCGCCGAATCCGGTCGACGACGATCTACGGCGGCGTCGGCTTCGATCCCCAGGTCCGCCACCTTCGGGCCGGCCCGGAGATCGTGGTCGCCACGCCCGGCCGGCTGCTCGACCACGCGGGCCAGGGCACGATCGACCTCAGCTCGGTCGAGATCCTCGTCCTCGACGAGGCCGACCGGATGCTCGACATGGGCTTCATCCGCGATATTCGCCGGATCCTCGCCCTCCTTCCGGCAAACCGCCAGAACCTGCTGTTCTCGGCGACCTTCTCGAACGAGATCCGGGATCTTGCCGCCGCGTTCCTCAATGACCCCGCCCAGGTCCAGATCGCGCGCCGCAACGCGCCGATCGAGCTGGTCCGCCAGGTCATGTACCCGGTCGATCGGGAGCGCAAGCGGGAGCTGCTCAGCCACCTGATCCGGACCGGTCGCATCGACCGGGCGCTCGTCTTCACCCGCACCAAGCACGGCGCCAACCGCCTCGTCGAGCAGCTCGAGCGCGACGGCATCGCGGCGACCGCGATCCACGGCAACAAGAGCCAGGGCCAGCGCATTCGGGCCCTCAACGACTTCAAGGAGGGCCGAGCTGCGATCCTCGTCGCCACCGAGCTCGCGGCCCGCGGCCTCGACATCGAGGAGCTGCCGCACGTCGTCAACTACGAGCTGCCGATGGTCGCCTCGGACTACGTCCACCGAATCGGCCGGACCGGTCGGGCCGGACTCGAGGGCGACGCGATCTCCCTCGTGTGCATCGACGAGCAGGGCCTCCTGCGCGAGATCGAGACGTTGCTTCGCGAGCCGATCCCTCGCCTGGTCGTTCCCGGCTTCGAGGTCGACCGTTCGATCCGGCCCGAGGCCATCCGCCAGCGCTCCGCTGGGGGCCCTCGACCGATGGCCGCCGGACGCTCCCAGGGTCCGGGACGATCCGCGGGCCCGGGACGAGCCGCGGGTCCGGGGCGGTTCGCCGCGCCCGCACGACCGATCGACGCTCGACGCCCGATGACCCCGAGCCGACCGAACGGTGACGCGTGGGCGAGCCGGGGGGCGCAGCCGCATGCTGTGACACGCCCGAACGGCCACCCGATCGACCGGCGCCCGGGTGCGCGGCCCGCGATGGCAGGCGCCGCCGACCGGCAGGGCAGGGGACCGGGTCCCACGCCCGGGCGGCCCGGCAAGGTCCACCACCGCTCGATCTCGACGCAGGGTCTCGGAAACCGACCCGTGGCCGCCGGCGATTGGGCCGATCGGGGTCG
Source organism: Candidatus Eiseniibacteriota bacterium (assembly GCA_035633135.1). Classification (GTDB taxonomy): domain Bacteria; phylum Chloroflexota; class Limnocylindria; order Limnocylindrales; family CSP1-4; genus UBA5189. Next base: position 4,201 of record DASQFM010000060.1, on the reverse strand, counting down.
CCGGCCCGGAAGGCTCCAGGCGATGCCCGGCGAGAAGCTGTCCCGAGGCGGCAACCGCCCACGCTGACCGGCTATCGTGGCGCGATGGCCGTGACCTATCACGTCCCCGGCGCGATCCTGACCGAGCGCGAGCACGATCTCCCGCTTGACCATGGGCAAACCGGCGGCCCCAGGATCTCGGTGTTCACCCGCGAGGTCGCCGAGCCCGACGGCCGAGACAAGCCATACCTCCTCTTCCTGCAGGGCGGCCCAGGCTTCGAGGCCACCCGTCCGACCAGCCCGCCCTCGGGCTGGATGAAGCGGGCGCTGAAGGACTATCGGATCCTCCTCATCGATCAGCGCGGCACAGGTCGGTCGTCGCCTGTCGGCAGCGAGCTGCCCGGCGACACCCCCGAAGCGCAGGCGGAGTACCTCACCCACTTTCGTGCCGACTCGATCGTCCGCGACGCGGAGCTCATCCGCCAGGAGCTGGGCGTCGACCGCTGGAGCGTGCTCGGCCAGAGCTTCGGCGGCTTCACCTCGATGACGTATCTGTCGATCTCGCCCGAGGCCCTGGCCGAGGTCTTCATCACCGGCGGCCTCTCACCGATCGGCCGTCCCGTCGATGACATCTACGCCGCCACGTATGTCCGGCTGCGCGAGAAGAACCTGGCCTACTTCGGGCGCTATCCGGACGACCGGGCTCGTGCTCGGGACATCTTCCGGCGCCTCGAGGACGACGACGTCCGCCTGCCGTCCGGTGACCGCCTGACTGCGAGACGATTCCGCCAGCTGGGCCTGTGGCTCGGCGATGACCACGGCTTCGAGCTGCTCCATCACGTCCTCGAGCTGCCATTCGGATCCAGCGCGTTCCTCCACGACGCGGAGCACGGCGTCCGCTTCCATCGCAACCCGATGTACGCGACGCTCCATGAGTCGTCGTATGCCGACGGCGTCGCGACGCGCTGGTCGGCGGCTCGGCTCCTGCCGGCCGAGATCGAGGAGCAGGGCTTTTTCACGGCCGAGCATGTCTTCCCCTGGATGTGGCAGGACTACGGCTCGCTGCGGCCCCAGAAAGCGGCCGCCGAGATCCTGGCCGACCACCCCTGGCCCCGGCTGTACGACCCCGACGTCCTGCGCGCAAATAAGGTCCCGGTCGCCGCGACGATCTACGTCAATGACCCCTTCGTCGAGCGGGCGTTCGCGGAGGACACCGCCGCTACGATTCAGGGCCTGCGTCCCTGGATCACCAACGAGCTCGAGCACGGTGGTCTCCGCTCAGACGGCGAGAAGGTGCTCGATCGGCTGATCGATCTCGTCAGGGGGCGGGCCTACACTACGGTGCCCTGACCGAAGGAGAGCCGTGTCATCGGTGCCCGCAGCTCTTGCGCCGCCGCTCGCGGAGGAAGCTACAGCCCAGCCGGCGACTGAGCCGCGGCAACTGGGCCTCGTCGCTCGCATCGCCCTCCTTGTCGTCGTCGCGGCCGGCCTTGTCGTGGCCGGGGCGTCCGGATTCGCCCTCCTGTGGTTCGTTCCGTATGCCGGCGTGGGCGCGCTGCTGGCCGTGCGCCGGCCCCGAACCTCGATCGGCTGGCTGTTGCTCGGCCTCGCCTTCTGTCAGCTGACGCTGACCGGCCCGCCGATTGACGCCACCGTCGCGTCATTTGGTGCTGGAACGCTGCCGTTGGCGACGAAGGTGTATGCGGTCGTCTGGGCAAGCAGCGGACCGCTCGCTTTCGTCCTCTACACGATCCTGGCGATGGTCTTGCCTGTCGGGCGGATGCCACGCGGTCCATGGGGCCGCATTGGGCGTGGAGCGATGGTCGCAGGAGCGGGCCTGGTCATCCTGACCGCCATCCAGCCCACGATCGGCGTCAATCTCGGCCCTCCGACCTCGACGAAGGTCGTCAACCCGTTCGCGGTCCTGCCGGATCTCGCGCTTTGGCGGGTCGTGGACTTCGACCTGCTGTTCTTCCCATGGTTCGGCGTTCTCGCTGCGGCGGTGATCGCGCTTGTCGTACGCGCCCGCCGCGCGACGGGCATCGAACGGCAGCAGCTCCGATGGATCGGCACATCCCTCGCGATCCTCGTGATCGGGGTCTCCAGCGGCTTCGTCATCAGCGCGCTCGTGCCCGGCAGCTCCGAGAGCGTGGCTTGGGTGCCGGCGATCATCGCGTTTCCGACGGTCCCCCTCGCCATTGGCGTCGCGGTGCTCCGGTATCGCCTCTACGAGATCGACACGATCATCAACCGCGCGATCGTCTACGGCCTGCTGACGGCGATCGTCGCCGGGGCTTCGGCGGCCGCAATTGTGCTGAGCCAGCGATTGTTCGCCGGCGTGCTCGGGGCCGCCTCGGATCTCTCGATCGTGTTCATCACGCTCGCGGCGGTCGCGGCCCTGAACCCAATCAAGGTGAGGCTCCAGGCGATCGTCGATCGGCGCTTCAAGGAGGTCCGCGATCCGGGCAAGGAGCTGGGGTCGTTCCTCGCTGGCGTGCATGGATCGCTGAGCCGGCCGGACCGGGATCGGACCCTCCAGCGATTCCTGGAAGCCGCGGTTCTTGCCTTTGGAGCCTCCGGTGGCGAAATCACGCTGCGCGCTGGCGGACGGGAGCGCGCATTCCACGCCGCGGGCCCTTCAGACGCCAGCACCCGGCGCGACGACGCCGAGCTCGAGACGGCTCCGGCGCCCCTTCGGGCGTCAGCGGCTGCCGGGAACCTCAACGGGGAGGTCAGCCTGTCGGGTGGAGACTGGTCCCGCGGCGCGGATGCCCTGGGGCCGGCGTTCGCCGGCGTTCTTGGCGAGCTCGCCACGACGCCGGGGCATGTCAGCCCAGCGTAGTGCGCATGCGCCCGGGCGTAGCGTTCTTCAGCCCGGGGTGATGGCCGTCAGCCGCTGAACCGCCAGCGAGTCGCCCCCGTAGGGCTCGGCGGTGGCGACGCCGACGACTTTGTCGAACGTGAAGCGGTAGAGCTTGGCCACCGTCTGGAGAGTCGCCGGATCCGTCGTCCGCGAAGCGCGGCCGTCGAACACGAGATCGATTCCCTTCAGGCGGACCGAGAGTGTCGCGGCGGGATTCCAGGCCACGTTGCGGGCCTTCTGGGTGTCGGCATTGGCGGTGAAGTAAAGGTCGCCATCGAACCAGAGCGCGCCGATCCCGGCCGCATGCGGGGTACCGTCAGGACGGATCGTTCCCAGGAACCAGGTGATGTCCGGACTCGCGACTTGCTCGGTCAGGGAGTCGCGGGGGCGGCTCCAGGGCAGGGCGGGGAACCCGTAGCGGTCGAGGTTCGTCGTCTCGACCGGTTCGCGATCGGTCATGCCGGACTCTCCGCGGCCAGCACCGCCCGCATCGTCGGGCTCTCCTGCACGGCCCAGCCGTTGCCGTCGGGATCGTTGAAGAAGAAGAACGAGTTCCAGTCGTCCCCCTTCCCGTCGACGAATGCGGTCCCGTCGTGATGCTGGATCCGGCGCACCGCGACACCTCGTCCGCCGAGCTCGGCGTGGGCGGCTTCGATATCGGCCACGCAGAGCTGGAGTCCCTCGAGGGACCCCGGAGCCATCCTGGACATTCCGGTCCCGATCGTCACCGAGCAGCCGGAGCCGGGTGGCGTCATCTGGACGACGCGGAAGTGATCGTTCGGTCGGCTGTCGACGTCGACCGGGAAACCGACCTGGTCGACGTAGAAGGACTTGGCGCGGTCGACATCCGAGACGGGAACGACCACGACCTCGAGCTTGAAGTCCATCACGCGCCGGCCGCCGCGCCGACCCGCATCGACGCAAGGAGGTCGTCGAGCCGATCGAAGCCCTCGTTCACGCCGCCGGCCATGCCGGCTTCGACCATCGCATCGCGGTCCTCGACGGACTCGAATGTCGAGTGGGTGCGCACGACGGTCCGGCCGCCCCGCTCTTCGAAGGCCAGCCGGTCCAGCGAGACGTGGCCGGGCGCACCGTCAAACTCGAAGGTCTGCAGCATCCCGTCCGGCGATTGCGGGCCGTGGAAGACGCCGTGGAAGCCGAACTCGTGGCCTTCGGTGTCGCGATGGACGTAGCGCCAGCGACCGCCGTCACGGAGGTCGTACTCCTCGATGACCATCTCGTACTTGTGGGGGCCGAGCCACTGCTTGAGCAGCTCCGGCTCGCTGTAGGCCCGATAGAGGAGCTCGACCGGGGCGTCGAACTCGCGGCTCATGTCGATGAACGGGACGCCCGCGGGGG
>DASQFM010000059.1:0-9745 GCA_035633135.1 Candidatus Eiseniibacteriota bacterium | reverse complement strand
CGTGGTCCTGATCTTCATCACCCTGGTCATCTACGGCATGTGGGTTGCCGCCGCGGTGGTCGCCGAGAAATCGAGTCGAGTGATGGAGCTCCTGATCAGCGCCGCCTCGCCGCGGCAGCTCGTCGTCGGCAAGGTCGTCGGGATCGGCCTGGCGGGGCTGCTGCAGTTCGTGGCGGTGGTCGTGCCGGCGCTGGTCGTCCTCATCGTGGAGGACCGGATCGCGGCCGCCGTGCTCGGCACCGGCGAGTCCATGGGAGCGTCGCTGGCCGTCTTGACGCCCGGCCTGCTGGCTGCCTACGGCGCCTTCTGGATCCTCGGATTCGTGCTGTACTCGCTCCTCTACGCGGCGGCCGGGTCGCTGGTGAGCCGGCCCGAGGACCTCCAGGTCCTCGCCCTGCCGCTCAGCATCGTGGCGATCGCGGGATATCTCCAGGCGGTCGCGGCGCTATCGGGCAGCCTGCCGACGTTCATCCGGCTGGGGTCGTACGTCCCGTTCTGGAGCCCGTTCGTGATGCTGACCCGCCTGACCGTCGGCCGCGTCGAGCCGTGGGAGCTCGTCCTGGCGTACGGGCTGCTCGTCGTGGCGATCCTGCTGGTCGGCGTCCTGGCCGTCCGCGTCTATACCGCCGGCGTCCTGCTCTACGGACAGCGCCCAGGTTTCCGGGCTATCGCGGCAGCCATCCTGCGGCCGGCGGCCTGATCAGGGCGGGCCCGCCTCAAGCGCGGGGCTCGTTGGGCCCGGCTTCGACCTTTCTCAGACGGACACCCCGGGTACGTTAGAACGGGTTCCACGACGATCCGGCGAGCCAGAACCCGGCCGCAGCGGCCTGGAACCGCTGTTTTGTCCCGAGCCGAACGTGGCCCGGGACAATCTGGTGACCATCCACCTCCGACGCCCCTCGAGGCCGTGCGGATAGTCGATCCAATTCCCCCGGGGTGTTCGTCTGATGCGAGCTCGCAACTGTCGGCCCGCTCTGGGCGGCCATCGGTCCGAGCTCTTGCTCGCAGGCGGGCGTCAACTCGACACTTTCCAAGTCGACGGAGGAGGCGGCCCCAGATCAGTAGGACCGCCGGCAGTCGCGATCTACCTGGCGCGCGGCGGTGGTTCTGGGGGGATGGAGCCAATGCATACCTTGCGCCCGCGCGTCCTGATCGTCGCTGCTGTCCTTGCCGTAGCCGCCTGTGACGGCACGGGCGGGGCTGGCTCGTTGGGCTGAACGGCTCCGCCCGGGCGACGCTTGGCTTCACAGGAACGCGCGAGCCGACCTCGATCCACGGCGGAAGATTCCATGTCCAGGGCACCAATCAGGCCCGGCCGAAGGGTGATAGCGGCAGGGTGTTTGAGGACACGGGCACCACGGGCCCCAACAAGGTCGCCTCGGTGTCGGTTGATGTCACCTCAGGGGAGTTCGCGGGCTACCAGCACTCGGGGACCCTGCAGGGAGGCAACATCACTATCTCGCTCGACAACCAGCAGCCGCACCGGGGCGGCCTGCCGTGCGCGCTTGGCGCCGATCGGCGGACCGCCTGGGTCTAGCTCGTCGGCTCGGTCGGTTCGTCGAGGCCCAGGGGCAGTCGTCGGATGAGGGCCAGGACCGTCGCCCCGCGAGGGGCCGGTTCGAGGGCCATCGCGTCCGCCTCGGCGGGGCTCGTCGCGGCGGTCGCGGAGGTCTGACGCCGCCGCTTTCGGGCAGAGCCCACCGCGATAGATCGCCAGAGCCGGCTCCGGACGCCGGGCAGATACGGGCTGCCGCGCTGGCGGGCCCGCACCCCGGCCAGGCCCTGGGCGACGACGGCCGCGAAGAGCGCCTTGCCCTCCTCGGCGATCGCCGGCACGGCGACCAGCTCATCGCCGGGCCGGAGGACACGCCGGAGCAGCTCGCGCCGGCGATCGAGCGGCACCGAGAGCAGGGACCGACCGTCCAGGTCGAGGAGATCGAAGGCGAGGTAGGCCAGCGGCTTGCCCGCCTCGCCGCGCATCCGGCGAGCCAGCTCGTCGGCGTCCAGCCGCCCGGTCGGATCGACGACCACGATCTCGCCATCGAGGACCGCGGATCGGGCCGCGATCCGCACCGCGAGGCCGCTGAGGTCCACCGGCAGGGGTGAGATCGGACGACCGTCCTCGCCGACGAGGGTGACCTCGCCGGCGCCGGGCGAATCGGACGGGCCGATGATGGCCAGGGCCCGAACCCCGCCCCAGGCCGGCTCGAAGAGGTGGTTCGGCGAATCGAAGGCTTCGGGCAGGGGTCGCGCGAGCATCGGTCGCAGGTTCGCCGGGGGATTCGGCATCGCTGCGTCGAGGAGCAACGACAGCTGGTCGGTCACGGTGCCGGGGTCCGTCATCGCCCCGCGATCGTAGCGGCTCGACCCTGGGCCGTCGCCGATCGTGGTCGGGGGTATCCTCACGGTCCCATGGCCGTCCAGCGTCCCGAGACCCTGTCCCGCGAACGTGCCGGCGAGCTCGTCAGAGCCTGGGCCGGCGGCCGCCCGGGCCCGCTCGGTAGCGTGCTTGGCCGCGTGACCGCGGTCGACCAGGTCGGCGTCGAGCAGCGCGTCGAAAGCCTCCAGCGCCGTTCGATCAAGCGGGATTCGAAGCTCTGGGCGCTCGACCTCGCGATCCGGATGACGGATCTGACCACGCTCGAGGGGCGGGATACGCCGGGCAAGATCCGGGCGCTGTGCGCAAAGGCCATCCACCCGCAGCCCGGCGACCCGACGATTCCGTCGGTGGCGGCGATCTGTGTCTACCCGGCCCTGGTCGCCGAGGCGAAGGATGCCCTCCGCGGATCGAGCGTCAAGGTCGCCAGCGTCGCCACCGCGTTCCCGTCGGGCCAGTCGTTCCGGGGCATCAAGATCGCCGAGGTCCGTGAGGCCATCGCGGCCGGCGCGGACGAGATCGACATGGTCATCGATCGCGGCGCCTTCCTGGCCGGCGACTACGGCGCGGTCTTCGACGAGATCGTCGACGTCAAGGAGGCCTGCGGCGACACGCACCTGAAGGTCATCCTCGAGACCGGCGAGCTCGAGACGTTCGACAACGTCCGGCGCGCCAGCATCCTGGCGATGGCGGCCGGCGCCGATTTCATCAAGACCTCGACGGGCAAGGTCCAGCCGGCCTCGACCCTTCCGGTCACCCTGGTCATGCTCGAGGCGATCCGTGACTTCGACAAGGCAACCGGCCGCGCGGTGGGGATGAAGCCCGCCGGCGGCATCCGGACGGCCAAGGAGGCGGTCCAGTACCTGGTCGTCCTCTACGAGACGCTGGGTCCGCGCTGGATGACGCCGGACCGCTTCCGCTTCGGGGCGTCAAGCCTCCTGAACGACGTCCTGATGCAGATCGAGAAGGAACGCACGGGCCGCTACCAGGATCCGGACCACTTCACGATCGACTGACTCGCGCCCGTGAGCGTCAGCCCCCGACGGCGCCGAGGACGAGCGCGCCGTTGAGGCCGCCGAAGCCAAACGAGGTGGAGAGGACCCGTCGGTAAGTCCCCGGGCGGCCCGCAGCGAGGACCTCCGGGATCTCGGCCGCAACCGCCGGATCGAGGGCCTCGAGATTGACCGTTGGCGGGGCCCAGCCATCGCGGATCGTGAGGGCGCAGATCACCGCCTCGATGGCACCCGATGCCCCGAGCGGGTGGCCGTAGAGCGCCTTGGTTCCGCTCACCGGAACACTGCGAGCCCGTGATCCGAGAGCCAGGGCAATCGCACGCGCTTCGGCCACGTCGCCGATCGGCGTTGACGACGCGTGGGCGTTCACGTAGTCGATCTCATCCGCCTCGACGCCGGCATCGGCGAGCGCCACGCTGGCCGCCCGAGCCGCTTCTCGTCCGTCCGCGCGCGGCTGGACCATGTGGAACGCGTCAGACGTCGAGCCGTAGCCCATCAGCTGGGCGTATGGGATCGCGCCTCGGGCTTCGGCGATCTCGGCGGCTTCGAGAACGAGCAGAGCGACACCTTCGCCCATCACGAACCCGTCGCGACCGGCATCGAACGGTCGTGCCGCGCGCCCGGGCTGGTCGTTCGATCCCGAGGACAGGGCGCGGATGATGTCGAACGCCCCGAACGCCAGGGGGCTCAGCGGGACTTCGGCGCCGCCGGCGATCGCGGCGTCGATCGTGCCGTCGCGGATCGCCCGGAGCGCCTCGCCGAGCGCCACGGAACCGGAGGCGCACGAGTTGGCGGTGGAGAGGATCGGGCCGCGGACATCGAGCGCGATGCCGAGGTTGGCCGGGGCCGCCCCGCCGAAGACCGCCAGGGCGAGGTTGGGCGCGACGGCCTTGATCCCGCGCTCGATGAATCGCTCGTGCTGGATCTCCGCGTAGGCAATGCCGCCGAGGGCGCTGCCGAGATAGATCCCGATCCGCTCGCGAGCGGCCGAGCCGTCGACGCCCGGCGTCAGGCGAGCGTCCTCGAGCGCCAGCCGGCCCGCCACGAGCCCGAACTGGCTGAAGCGATCGAGCTGGCGGGCGGTCTTGGAATCCATATGCGCGAGCGGATCGAAGTCATCGACCTGGGCAGCGACCTGCGAGCGGAACGGGGTCGGATCGAAGCGATCGATCCGCCGAACCGGCGATCGACCGGCCCGAACGCCGGCCCAGAACGCGTCGCGGCCGGTGCCGATCGGCGTAATCAGCCCGAGACCGGTGATCCAGACGGATCGCCGGTCGGTCATCGGTGCTCGATTCGAGACGATGCCATCGCGTCGATTTGAGATACGCCGCCGACTCCCTCGGGGATCGCGCCGGGTCGCGACGTCCCCAATGCCCCGGACTGCGCGGTCGCCACGGCCTCGGCGATGGCCTTGAACGTCGCAAGGGTCCGCCCGGCGATCGGCCGGACGAAGAACCGCTCGAGGGCGGTCGCCCACGGTGCGAAGCGCGGCTCGAACTCGTGGTCGATCGACACCCGGCAGCCCGCCCCGCGGGGCTCGATCCGCCAGGTCACGTCCATCCCGTCGGTCGCGCCGCCCTGGTGAACGAACCGCAGCCGGAGCGTCGCCGGATCGTTCCAGGTTCGGGATCGCCAGGCCACGGGTAAGGCGATCCCGAGGGCGGGCACGATCTCGCGACGAGCGACGAAACGAGCGATGACGGTGCCGGCGTCGCCGCGCGCCAGGACCCGGACGGCGACATAGTGGGGGAGCAGGCGCGGCCATCGCTCGACGTCATGGGCCAGCCGGAACACGAGCTCGGGCGGCGCATCGACGTCGATCGAGATGGTCGACTTCACGGCCGCAGCAGCGCGGCGAGGTAGCGCGGGTCGAGCGCGCGGGTGGCGGGCGAGAGATCGCCGATCACGCGGCCCATCGTCTCACGGACCTCCGGCCGATCGGCGAGGCGTCGCCCGGCATATTCGAAGAGCGAGGGGTAGCCCAGGAACGCCTGGACCACCCGGCTCACGAAGTCCTTGGTGCCGAACGCCGAGCGCATCGCCCGGTCGTACGCTTCGAGACCTCCCGATTCCCGGCCGGCGAGGACGGCATCGATCGTCCGCGCGGCCAGCTCCGCCGAGACGATCGAGCGATGCAGGCCCTCGCCGGTGAACGGGTCGAGGAAGCCGGCCGCGTCGCCGACGAGAAGCCAGCCGGCGCCCGACCGGCGCGACACGCCGTGCCCGAGCGGCGCCACGCCGGCCACCCGATCGAGGACGGTCCAGGCGAGCCCGGTCGATCCTCCCGGCGCTCCGACGTCCGGCGGGAGGGCGTCGACGATCCGCTTCGCCACTGCCGATCCGCCGTCCCGGCGCAATGCCTCGAACCATCGCCGGCCGAGCACGATCCCGACGTTGATCCGGCCGCCGGGAACCGGCGCGAGACCAACGTAGCCGTCGTCGATCACCACCATCCGGGCGTCGTGCGGTTCAGCCCCTCGGGGATCCGGCAGGTGAAAGGTCAGGGCGACCCGTGGCCCGAGCGGCGAGCGATGGGTGACACCAGCCGCGCGAGCCACGATCGAGCGCAGGCCGTCAGCACCCACGACGATCCTCGCCGCGACGGTGTCCTGGCCGTTGCCCAGGGCCAGCCGCGCCGGGCCGATCCCTGCTGCCGCCGCGCCGCCGCTGCGCGGAAGCTCGACGCTCGCAATCGGTGCGCCCTCCCGCACGTCGACCCCGGCCAGGCGCGCCTCCTCCAGGAGCAGCCGATCGAGCTGGCTGCGGTCGACCCCGACCGCCGAATCGGCGAGCGAGCCGGTGCCGCCGTAGGTCAATCGAAAGGACGTTCCCCGCTTCGTCTCGACGCGCATTGCCGGGATGGCCCGGGCGACGCGGGCGAGGTCCGCATTGCCGATCCCGATTCGCTGCAGCGCCGCGACGGTTGCCGGCGAGGCGAACACCCCGCAGGCTCGCCACCGCCATGCCGGCGCCCGCTCGAACAGGACGACCTCGTGTCCGGCGCGAGCCAGGAGGGCCGCCATGACGGCCCCGGCGGGCCCGCCTCCCACGATCGCGACGTCGGCGGTCACGACGGGAGACCCCGGGTCGGCGACGCCGCCACCCCGCTTTCCCGGACCCCGGCCTCGCCCTCCGGCTGCCTGTCCTCGGCCACGGCCGCGATCGCCCAACGGTGGCCGGCGAAGCCGACCTCCTGGTGCACCACGCGAAGGCCCGCCTGCGCAACGAGTTGACGCGCCTCGGCGATGGTGTAGGCCCGCCGAACCGACAGCGGGCCGTCATCCAGCGTGAAGCGGTTGCGAGTGATCAGGTGGAGGATCAGCCAGGCTCCCAGCCACGTCAGCCAGCCGCGGGAGAGGTCGTTGATCACGACGCCCTTCCGCCCAACGCGCGACATCTCGCGGACCAGGAGGGCCGCGTCGCCCGGTTCAAGGTGATGGAGGACAAGCGAGGCGTGGGCGACGTCGAACGCCCCATCGGCGAAGGGCAGCTGGCGACCGTCGGCGACCTCGAGGCGAAGGTCAGCCTCGTTGGCGATGGCCGGATGCAGGACTGATGCGGCGCCCAGGACCTCCGGACGACTGTCGACCGCGGTGACGGACAGGCGCCTGCCGCGTTTGCCCCACGCCTCGAGCAGGGCCAGCGGAATGTCCGCACCACCAGTGCCGACATCGATCAATCGCATCGGCGGCTCGTCCGGGAGGTGCTGCTCGAGGACCAGCGCATCGATCGCGTGTCGCGAGAGCGAGACGCCGCCAAGGAACCGGTTGAGGCGACGCAGGTCGCGGAGGTTGCCCGCCAGGACGTCTTCGTCCGTCAGCGGCCCGTCGAGATGCTCGTGCGCCGCAGCCAAGCGCTTCATACGGTCATGATGCGCGGCCGTCCGGTTGGCGCAGGCGGGGCTCGCCGCGGCCACGGCGCATGCTTGCCAACTGCTGGCTGGGGAACAGCGCGCAGCTCATGGGCGTCGAGGGCCGGATGACGAAGCGACTCGGGATCGGCTGGATTGCCGCCTCCACGATGGTGGTGGCCCTCGCCGGGTGCGTCTTCTTCGCCACGCCCCAGGGCGGCACCCAGCAACCGTCGCGCCCGCCAGGCGGTTCCGTCCAGCCGGGAGGCTCGCAGCCAGGCGCGTCGCAGCCGGCGAACGAGTCGCCACCGAGCTCGGCGCCGCTGACGACCGGCCAGCTGCGGCTCGCCCTCGTCGACCAGCTCGGGCAGCCCTGGTACTGCGATCCCGACGAGTACCCGGTCGCGCGCGGCGATCAGCAGCAGCGGGCGATCGAGCGCTTCGACGAGATGCGCGCCGACGTTGACAACTTCCAGGCAGCCACCGGCCGGCTCGGCCTGGATCCGAATGCGGAGTTGACGCCGGAGGAGAAGCTGGCGCTCTACCAGCTCTGGAAGGTCCTGATCTCGATCCCCCTGGATCCCCTGGATGGCGATCGGTACCGCTTCGACTACCTGGCCGTGCCGGTCGGCGATGCGACCCAGGGAACGCGAACGACCGGCACGATCGACGTCAATGGCGTGATCGCGATCGACGAGCAGGTCCCTGCCGGCGCACCCAACTGCCCGATCTGCCTCGCCCGCGGGACGCTGATCGACACGCCCGCCGGACCCGTCGTCGTCGAACGTCTCCAGATCGGCGACCCGATCTGGACGATGGATGTCGATGGCCGCCGCGCTGCCGGCGTCGTGATCGCCCTCGGGTCAACCGCGGCGCCGCTCGGCCATGAGGTCGTCCGCCTGTCGCTCGCCGACGGCCGAAGCGTGACGGCCTCGCCCGGTCACCTGCTCGCCGACGGCCGGCACCTCGGCGACGTGCGGACGGGCGACATCGTCGACGGCAGCCTCGTCATCACGGCATCCCTCGTCAGGTACGACGGCGCCGAAACGCTGGATCTCATCGCCTCGGGTTCCAGCGGCGGGTATTACGCGGGCGGGATCCCCCTGCAGAGCACGCTCAGCCCACGCTGAGCAAGCCCTCCGCGCTGCCAGAGGGGCTCGGGATCGGGCACGCCGGACAGGATAGCCGCGTGGTGCCCGTTGACACCATCGGGGGCGGGCCGGATGCTCTGCGATCCGAATGAAGGACCAACCCTTGGCGCCTGCCCGAGATCAGCCGAGGCTCGTGACGCTCCTGCTGCGCCTGGAGGGCGTCGCGGCGATCGCCGCGAGCATCGGCCTGTACGTCGCCGCCGGCGGGGATTGGCTGCCCTTCGTGATCCTGCTGATCCTGCCGGACCTGTCGATCGCCGCCTACCTGCGGGGACCGGTGTTCGGCGCCGTGATCTACAACGTTGTGCATAACTGGGCGCTCGCCGGCGCGCTCATCGGCCTCGGGTTCCTGCTGGAGCAGCCGCTCCTGTTCGTGGCGGGCGCCGCGCTGACCGCCCACGTGGGGCTGGATCGTCTGCTGGGCTACGGCCTGAAGTACCCGACGAGCTTCCAGGACACCCATCTCGGTCGCATCGGGCGCCGGGTATGAGCGGGATCGGCGGATTCGGCGGTCGACGGCTGGCGGCGAGGCTGGGCCGCGTTGGGATCTGGAGCTTTGCGCTGCAGCGGCTCGCCGCCGCCGAGGAAGCCTCCGTCGCCCGCGACCTCGAAGGCCTCGGCTTCCCGACGCTGTGGATTCCCGAGAGCCTCGGCAGCAAGGAGGTCTTCGCCCACGCCTCGATCCTCCTAGCTGCGACCGAGCGAGTGGCGATCGCGACGGGGATCGCCAACATCTACGCCCGCGATCCGATGGCGATGGCGAACGGGGCGAAGGCCCTCGGCGAGGCGTATCCCGGCCGGTTTGTCCTCGGGATCGGCGTCAGCCACGCGCCGTCGGTCAAGGTTCGAGGCGCCGAGTACGGCAAGCCGGTCGAGACGATGCGGGCCTACCTCGATGCCATGGCGGCCGCCCAGTACGCCGCGCCGGAGCCGGACCCGCCGGTGCCCCTCGTCCTGGCCGCGCTCGGGCCACGGATGCTGGAGCTCGCCGCCGAGCGGGCCGATGGGGCACACCCCTACTTCGTCCCGGTTGAGCACACCCCGATCGCGCGGGAGCGTCTTGGTCCCGAGCCGTGTCTCGCCGTCGAGCAGACCGCCGTCCTTACGCAGGATCCGGCCGAGGGCCGCGCGATCGCCCGAGCCTTCGCCAAGAACTACCTCGCGCTCCCGAACTACGCCAACAACCTCCGGCGGCTCGGCTGGTCCGAGGCCGACGTCGACGGGGAGGGGAGCGACCGCCTGGTCGACGCGGTCGTGGCGGTCGGGGACGTCGACGCCATCGTCAGCCGCGTCCGCGCCCAACTCGATGCCGGCGCGGACCACGTCTGCCTGCAGCTGCGTCGCGAGCGTG
>DASQFM010000058.1:0-19394 GCA_035633135.1 Candidatus Eiseniibacteriota bacterium | reverse complement strand
CAGTCCGGCACGCGACGTTCATCCTCGAGACGCCCGGCATGACCGAGGGCTACGACGCGGTGAACCTGCAGCGAGCCAGGGCATTGCTCGCCGGAGCGGAGCTCGACCCGCTGCCACCGGCGGCGTTCCAGCTTCGGGCCGGCCGGACCCGGGGTGTTGCACCGCCCGACGACGCGGCGGCCTGAGCTGCATGCGGCGCCTCCGAGCGCTCCTCGAACGCGATCGCCTGGTCCTGCCAGGCCTCCTGGCGATCGCCGCGGCAACGCGGCTGCCCGGCCTGGCGGCCCGCGGCCGGTGGGAGGGCGACCAGGGCACCGAGCTCATGACGCTGTGGCGGTTCACGCACGAAGGCGTCATCCCGCTGGTGGGCCCGGTGATCACGAATGGGCCGCTCCACCATGGCGTGGCGTATTACTACCTCCTCGCGCCATTCGCGGCCATCTCGGGGCCCGATCCGCTGGCCCTGGTGGGCGTCATGGCCGCCTTCGGCATCGCCACCGTCTGGGTGACATGGTCGCTGGCGACCGAGATCGGCGGCCGCCTCGCGGGCCTGATCGGCGGGCTGTTCATGGCCGTCTCGCCGGCCGCCATCGAGGCCTCCACATTCCTCTGGAACGCCAACCTGCTGCCGTTCTTCGCCGGCCTGACGATGGCCTGCGCCTGGCACGCTCGAAGGACCGGGCGCGTCCGCTGGTGGGTCGCAGCCCTGGCGAGCGCCGGCATGGTCCTCCAGCTCCACGTCCTCGGGGCGGTGCTGCTTCCCGCCGTCGTCGCCCTGTTCGCCTTCGAGGTGCGGCGCGCCCGCCGCGAGACCGCCGTCGACGGCGGCGATCGATTACGACGCCTGTTGCTCGCGGGGCTGGCGGGCGCCGGCCTGATCGCGGTGCTGTTCATCCCGCTGCTGGTCCATGAGCTCCAGACCGGCTTCCTGGAGCTGCAGCGCCTGTTGCCGTACCTACGCGGCTCGGGCGAGGCGGAGGCCACCCTCGATCCGCCCGCGCGGCTGCTGCTGATCGTGCTGCGTGTCGTTGGCTGGCCCCTGGTGGGCCTCATCACCGACAGCCCGATGGCGGCGACCCTGGCGGTCGCCGTCGTCATCGGCCTTGCCGGCTGGCAGGTCCTGCGCGCCCGTGGCGAGGAGGCGATCGCCGTCCGCTGGCTGGCAGGAACGGTTGCCTGGTCGTGCGCCGCTCTCACGTTCGCCGCGCCGTCACTGCAGTTCGTGGTTCCGGGCCTGCCCAATGACCACTACCACGCCTTCCTGGATCCGATTGTCATCGTCCTGCTCGCGACGGGCGCGGCGAGCCTGGCGCAGCCGCGGGGCCGGGCCGCGGTCGACAGGACGGCCCGGAGCCTGCTCGCCGTCGCGCTCGTCGCGCTGCTGGCCAGTGCCGTGAGCCGTTGGCCGCCGGCCGTCGATCCCAACGGCGGCTGGCCGGCCGCCAGGACGGCCGGAGTGCGGATGGTGGAGACCACCGAGCGGGCCCCGACAGCCTTCGTCGGGCTGCCGCGGTTCGAGGCGCCGGACGGTGCCGCGTTTCCCTTCGTCTATGCCGGCGGCACGCTGGTCGACGACCCCGGGTCGGCAGGCTTCATCGTCGTTCCCTGTAACCGGCTGTTCGATCAGGTCCTCGAGGTCCCATGCGGCGGCCCGGCCGAAGATCGACTGATGCGCGATCTGGCGGCGGGTCTGGTCGAGCCGTTCCCGAAGGGCAGCGGGCCGGCCTATCCGGGGGTGGAGAAGGTGCCGCAGCTCATCGTGCGCTTCGACCTGTCGCCCCGGACGAGCATCTCGATCTACCGGCCCGGATAGCGAAAACGCCGGCGTCCTGTTCGCCGGCGTTTCGCTTGGCAGCTGACCGGGGGAGGAGGGCGCGTCCCCGGTCAGCGGGGTCGGTTCGTCTGGACCCGGTTCGTCTGGATTCTGGTCGCGACGGCGACCGGCGCCTCGTTGCCGGAGCGGGCGTACGGCACGCGCGCCATCGTCGCTGGATGGTGCTGGCGTTCAGGATGGTGGGCGAGCGCGGTCCGCCCGCTGGCGGGGCGGGCAGCCCTCTCGTGGCCGTTCGTCGCGTCGTCGGCGGCGTGACCGTTGGATGCCGGCTGCGCCGTCTCGCGGGAGCCCGCGGGATCGGCGTTCGAGGCCTCGGCGTTGCCGTTCGAGGCTGCAGCGTGTCCGTTCGAGGCGGCAGCGTTTCCGTTCGAGGCCGCCGGCGCCGGGAACGTCCGCTCCAGCCGCCGGCGCCGGATGGCGAGGTAGTACTCCATCACCTGCCGGACGTGGGATTCGCTGAGGACGTCGTCGCCGCGCAGGGCGTACTCCACCCGGGCCGTCGGATTCTGGGACGGGGCGCCGACCAGTCGCAGGTACTGCGGTCCGTCGTCCTCCTCGCGGAGCTCACGCAGGCCGCGAGCGAGCTTCGTTGCCGTGCCGAGCGAGGGCATCCGATCGCCGCGGATCAGCCGCGAGATCGTCGAGTGGTCGACCCCCGACTGCTGGGCGAGCTGACGCTGCGACATCTTCTTGGCTTTGAGCTGCGAGCGCAGCCAGTCATTGAACGCGCGTCCGCTGGAGCTCGTCATGCTCGACACTATCGGTCGAGAGGGCCTTCGAGCCATATCCCCCGTTCGTACAGGTCCGATCTGGTACCCCCGTCGCCCGCGTGGCGCGCCTCGAGCCGCCGTGGGAGCCCGCTTCAGGCCGTCGCGGGCACCCCGCCCACCCCGAGGCCCCGACGCTTGCCGGAAAGCGCATAGGCAATCGAGCCGAGGATCAGGACGGAGATGACGCTGATCGCGCGGTCGACGAGCGTGATCGCCAGGGCCTCGGTCTGCGGCACCCCGTAGACCAGCGTCAGCAACGTCACGATGCCGCCCTCGACAAAGCCGATGCCCGCCGGCGTGAGCGGCACGGCCGTCAGCAGCGAAGCTGCGAGGGCCACGAAGAACGCGCCGCTGATGCCGAGATGGACGTCCGGGAATCCGAGCGCCTCGACGACCAGGAACAGGCGGGTCGCCTCCGTCGCCCAGATGAGGACGGTGAGGAAGACCAGCCGCGGCAGGGCCCGCAGCCCCGCGGCCAGGAACACGCCCTCCTCGAAGCGGTCGTAGAACTCCAGGATGCGGGCCGGCAGCGGCAGTCGAACGAGCAACCGGCGCCCGAAGTTGCGCATCGTCAGGACCCCCGCGGCGAGGAGCATGACGAACACGATGCCGGCCGCGAACACCAGCTGCACATCGGTGGGCAGGCCGTTCCGGAACGAGACGAATCCCGCGGCGAGCCCGAGGACCACGATGGTGAAGAGGTCCAGGACCCGCTCGATGAACACGGTCCCGAACGTCCGCGACAGCGAGACCGGGCTGTTGATCTTGAGCAGATAGGCCCGATAGACGTCGCCCAGCTTGGCCGGGACCAGGCAGTTGACCAGCCAGGACAGAAAGATGATCTCGGTCGCGTCGCGGAACCGCAGTGGGAAGCCGGTTCCGCGGACGAGGAATGCCCAGCGCACCCCGCGCAGCGGAAACCCGAGGTAGTGGACTCCGAACGCCGCCAGGAGGAGCCAGGGGCTCGCGGCGAGGATCTTCCCCGGCAGCTCGTCAAGCTTGAATCCCGGCAGGCTTCGCACGAACAGGAAGAGCAGGACGATCGGGACGACGATCGAGATGATCGTCCGCGGCTGGCGCAGGCGCCGGACCAGCGACAGCTGCGCTGCCTCGACTCGATCACCGTCGCCCGATACAGCTCCCGCCTGCGGCTCCGGGGGCGCGACCGGGCCGGGCGGTACGGCACCGTGGGCCGAGCCAGGGTCCTCGCCGGTCATCTGGCGCTCGAGGCGCCGGTGGCGCGGATCCGGCCGTGGCGACGGAGGCGTTGGACCAGCTTCGCCGCCGGCGTGAACAGCCGGACATAGGCCGATGCGCGGCCGAGCCGGAGAACCAGGTCGCCGGCCAGCGCGTCGCGCAGGCCCTCGGGCGTGGACGGATCGCCGTCCAGGATCGTCGACGCGACGCCGACCTCGATAACCGTGTGGGCGTCGGAGACCGCCACGCCCGGCACGCCGGCGGCGAAAGCCAGCGCCGCGGCCCGGGCATTGCCATTCCCGAGCAGGAGCCGGGCGTTCCAGGCTTCGATGAAGTCCACCGAGCCGGCAAGGGTCGCCAGGCGATCGTCGGCCTGACCGCGCGCCAGCGAGCCGCGCAGGCGGTCGAACGGATGCGGCATCCCGACCACGCCGCCCTGCTCGCGAACCGCCGCGATCGTCTCCTCGGCCGACAGCCCGGGCGGGATGGCGCGGTCGAGGAAGAGCCCGATCAGGTCACCGTCCCGGGTCCGGATCTCCTCGCCGACGATGATCGTGAGCCCGTCCGGCGCGGCCGCCCGCGCGCTGAGGGCGCCGTCGATCCGCTCGTGATCGGTGATCGCCAGGTGGGTCAGCCCGCGGGCTGCCGCGGCCCGGGCGACCGCGGCCGGCCGGGCCAGCGAGTCGAAGCTGGCCGAGGTGTGGCAGTGGAGGTCGACGAACGCTCGAATCCTCGGACCGATGGCTGGCGGGGGCGTCGCCTCGGGCCTCGGAGAGCTCGTCGCCTGCGCCGTCGGGGAGCTCGTGGCTCGGCCTGTTAGAAGCTCTGGACGAGCGACTTCTTGAAGAAGTCGTAATGCCGCAGGGCCTCGCCGGTTCCGAGAGCGACGCAGTTGAGCGGATCCTCGGCGACATGGCACGGCACGCCGGTGACCTGGGTCAGCAGCTTGTCGATGTTCCGCAGCAGCGCGCCGCCGCCGGACATGACCATGCCCTTGTCGATGATGTCCGAGGACAGCTCCGGGGGCGTCTGCTCGAGGACCTGGCGGACCGCGGCGACCAGCTGCTGGAGCGGCAGCTCGAGCGCCTCCATGACCTCCGACGAGGTGATCGGGATCGTCCGCGGCAGGCCGGCGATCAGATCGCGGCCGCGGACCTCCATCGACAGCTCGCGTTCGAGCGGCAGCGCCGCGCCGATCGCGATCTTGACCTCCTCGGCCGTCCGCTCGCCGACCATCAGGTTGTACTTCTTGCGGATGTACGAGGCAATTGCCTCGTCGAAGCGGTTGCCGCCGACCCGCAGGGAGGTCGAGACGACGATCCCGCCGAGGGCGATGACCGCGATCTCGCTGGTGCCGCCGCCGATGTCGATGACCATGTTCCCGGACGGCCCCGAGATCGGGACGTTGGCGCCGATCGCCGCGGCGAGCGGCTCCTCGATCAGGAACGCCTCCCGGGCACCGGCCTTGAGGGCCGCGTCCTTCACGGCCCGCTTCTCGACCGAGGTCACCCCGGCGGGAACGCTGATCATCACGTTCGGCCCGGTCAGCCGGAAGCGCATCCGGCCCTTCATCGCCTTGTCGATGAAGAACCGCAGCATCACCTCGGTGATGACGTAGTCGGCGATGACCCCGTCCTTCATCGGCCGGATGGCGTGGATGTTGCCGGGCGTCCGGCCGATCATCTGGCGGGCGTCCTCGCCGACAGCCCGAATCCTGCCGTCGTCGTCGACGGCGACGACTGACGGCTCCTGGATCACGATGCCGCGGCCTTCGACGTGGACGAGGACGTTGGCCGTGCCGAGATCGATGCCGATGTTCATGTGGGGGTAAAGGGCTCCGCTTCCAGGACGCGCTCAATCCTGGCGCCGAGGTCCAGGAACTTGCGTTCGATGTTCTCATACCCTCGCCGGACGTGGTGAGCACCGCGAATCGACGACGTGCCTTCGGCCGCGAGCGCGCCCAGGATCAGCGACGCCCCGGCCCGCAGGTCGGAGATCTCGACATCGGCGCCGCGGAGCGTGGTCGGCCCCTCGATGATCGCGTGCTGGTTGTCCCTGAGCTCGATCTTGGCGCCCATCTTGCGCAGCTCCGACATCCACTCCAGGCGGTCCTCGAAGATGGTCTCGTGCACCTTCGACTTGCCCTTCGCCTGGGTCAGCAGGACCGAGACGGGCGGCTGGATGTCCGTGGCAAGGCCCGGATAGGGTGCGGTCTCGATGTCGACGGCCCGCAACTCGCCGGGCCCGAGGCCGGACGCGTCGATCTCCATCCGCCGCGCGCTGCAGGTGACCGACACGCCGGTCTCGCCGAGGACGCTGACGAGGGCCTCCATCGTCTCGCAGGCCACGCCCTCGAGGGTGACCCGGCCCCGGGTCGCCGCCGCCGCGAGGGCGAACGTGCCCGCCTCGATTCGATCCGGCATGACCTCGTGCTCGGCGCCGCGGAGGCGCTTCTTGCCGACGACCTCGATCGTGTCCGGGTAGGTCCGCTGGACCTCGGCGCCCATCTTCTGGAGGAACGCGATCAGGTCGTCGGTCTCCGGCTCCCGGGCCGCGGGCCTGATGACCGTGTGACCCTCGGCCAGGGTGGCCGCCAGGATGACGTTCTCGGTGCCCATGACCGAGACCACGGGGAAGCGGACCTCGGTGCCACGCAGCCGGCCCGGCGCCTTGGCGTAGTAGTAGCCGTAGCGGTACTCGATCGTGGCGCCGAGGGCCCGCATCGCGTCCACGTGGAGGTCCACCGGCCGCCGTCCGATCCGGTCGCCGCCGGGGTTGCTGATGATCACCTCGCCGAAGCGGGCGAGGAGCGGGCCCAGGAGGATGAAGCTGGCCCGCATCTTGGCCGCCGCTTCGAGGGGCACGAACAGCCAGTCGACATCGCCCGCGGAGACCTCGTAGACATTGGGCGACGGGTGATCGACGACGACGCCGAGATCGCTGAGGGTCTCGGCCATGACCCGGACGTCCTCGATCTCGGGCATGTTGGTGAACCGGCAGCGCTCACCGGTCAGGGTCGCCGCAGCGAGCAGCTTCAGCGCCGCGTTCTTCGCGCCGCTGACCTTCACCGTGCCGTCGAGCGCGACCCCACCGGTGACGATGTACCGCTCGCGGGGCACCTCCGCCGGCTCGTACTCCCAGTGGAACGGCCGCGCGTCAGCCATTTGTCGGCGCGCTGATGCGGCCCCATCGCCGCGTTGGCGTCTGCGCTCCGCGCTCACGCACCCGCCAGGTGCGCTCGCTTGCGGTGCTCGCCGCCGCCTTGCGCTGGGACCGCCCGAGCGTGCCTCCAGATCTAGCCTCGATGGCGGGGGCCCTCTCGATGGCGCCGCTCTCCGACGCGGATCCGCAGCAGCGCCTGCTGCAGCGCGGCCCGAGCGGCCGCCAGGTCGGCGCCTTCGTGGTAGCCGGTCTCGAGAGCCTTCTCCGCTTCTCGCCTCGCCGCCTCGGCCTTTTCGAGGTCGATCTCCGAGGCCAGGTCGGCTGTCTCGGCCATGACCACGACCTTGTCGGGCCGGACCTGGAGGAAGCCCCCGGCGATCGCGAAGAACTCGACCTCGGCGCCCTTGCGGATGCGCAGCTCACCGACGCCGAGCGTCGAGATCAGCGGCGCGTGATGGGGCAGGACCCCGAGCTCGCCCTGGCTGCCGGGCAGGGTCACGGCATCGACCTCGCCCTCATAGGCGAGCCGCTCCGGCGTCACGATCTCGAGGTGGAGCGGCATCAGGAGTCGAGCTTGGCGGCGTTCTCGCGAACGTCGTCGATGGTGCCGGCCAGGAAGAACGCCTGCTCCGGCAGGGTGTCGGTCTTGCCGTCGAGGATCTCCTTGAACGACGCGACCGTGTCCTTGACCGGGACGTACTTGCCGGCCTTGCCGGTGAAGACCTCGCCGACGAAGAACGGCTGGCTCATGAAGCGCTGCAGACGGCGGGCCCGGGCGACAGTCGCCTTGTCCTCCTCGGACAGCTCGTCGATGCCCAGGATGGCGATGATGTCCTGCAGGTCGCGATAGCGCTGCAGCAGCCGCTGCGTCTCGCGGGCGACGTCGTAGTGCTCCTGGCCGACCACCAGCGGGTCGAGGACCCGGGAGGTCGAAGTGAGCGGGTCGACGGCCGGGTAGATCCCGAGCTCGGTGATCCAGCGCTCCAGCCGGATCGTCGAGTCGAGGTGGCCGAAGGTCGTCACCGGCGCCGGATCGGTGTAGTCGTCGGCGGGCACGAAGACCGCCTGCAGGGACGTGATCGAGCCCTGCTTGGTCGACGTGATCCGCTCCTGGAGGGCGGCCATCTCGGTGGCCAGGTTGGGCTGGTAGCCGACGGCCGAGGGCATCCGGCCCAGCAGCGCCGAGACCTCGGAGCCCGCCTGGGTGAAGCGGAAGATGTTGTCGATAAAGAGGAGGACGTCGCGGCCCTCGTCGTCGCGGAAGTACTCGGCCATCGTCAGCGCGGTGAGGCCGACCCGCTGCCGCGCTCCGGGCGGCTCGTTCATCTGGCCGAACACGAAGGCGGTCTTGGCGATGACCCCCGATTCGGTCATCTCGTGGATGAGGTCGTTGCCCTCGCGCGAGCGCTCGCCGACGCCGGCGAACACGGACACGCCGGCGTGCTCCTGGGCGACGTTCCGGATGAGCTCCTGGATGATGACCGTCTTGCCGACGCCGGCCCCGCCGAAGATGCCAACCTTGCCGCCCTTCTTGAACGGGCAGATGAGGTCGATGACCTTGAGGCCCGTCTCGAAGACCTCGACCTCGGTCGTCTGGGCGTCGAACGGCGGCGCCTCGCGATGGATGGGCCGCATGACCTCGGACTTGACCGGGCCCTTGTTGTCGATCGGCTTGCCCAGGACGTCGAAGACGCGACCGAGGGTCGGCTCGCCGACCGGCACGGTGATCGCCGCACCCGTGTCGCGCGCCGAGACGCCGCGGGCGAGGCCGTCGGTCGTCGTCATCGCCACCGACCGCACCCAGTTGTTGCCCAGGTGCTGCTGGACCTCACAGACGAGCGGCTCGTTGCCCTTGCCGCGATCGATCTCGATGGCGTTGTAGATGCCCGGCAGCTCGCCGGCCGGAAACTCGACGTCGACGACCGGGCCGGTGATCCGGATGACCCGGCCCGCCGCACTGGGAGCCTTCGCGGCCGGGGCTTTCGCGGCTTTCGCGGTTGGGGCTTTCGCGGCGGATGCTTTCGCCTTCGGAGCTGCGGTCGGCATTGTGATCTGCGTCCTCCTGGGTGCTCCGCGGTCAGCGCGCCTGCGCGCCGGTCGCGATCTCGATCATCTCGCGGGTGATGTTGGACTGGCGGACCTTGTTGTAGGCCAGGGTCAGATCGTCGATGAGCTCTTCGGCGTTCTCGGTGGCGTTCTTCATCGCCACCATCCGGCTGGACTCCTCGCTGGCCTTGCTCTCCAGGACGGCCTGGAAGAGGCGGGTGGCCACGTAGCGCGGCAGGATCTGCTCGAGCACGGCCGCGGGCGACGGCTCGAAGATGAACTGGTTGCCGGGGATGCCCTGGGTGTCCTCGGAGGGCTCGATCGGCAGCAGCGTGTCCATGGTCGGGCGCTGGGTCAGCGTTGAGACGAACTTGCTGAAGACGATATCAACGCGGGTGCTCTTGCCGGCCAGGTAGTCGTCGCTGATGAGGCGGCTCACCGGCAGGACGTCGGCGAACGTCGGCCGGTCGCCGAAGCCGGCGAAATGGGCCTCGATCGGGACCCGCGAGCGGCGCATCGCGTCACGACCCTTGCGGCCGATCGTCACCACCGCCACCTCGCCCGGGTTGTCGATGACCTCGCGCGACGCGAACCGGATGGTGTTCGTGTTCAGCGGCCCCGCGAGACCGCGATCGGTGGTGATCAGGACCATCAATCGCCGCCCCCCTTCGCGCCGGGCGAGGAGCGGGTGGTCCTCCTGGCCGAGCACGGTGGCGAGATCCGCCAGGACCTCATCGAGGACATCGCTGTAGGGTCGCGAGGCCAACGTCGCGTCCTGGGCCCGCTTCAGCTTCGAGGCGGCCACGAACTGCATCGCCCGAGTGATCTGCTTGATGTTGCGGACGGCCCCGATCCGGCGCCGGATATCGCGCTGACTAGCCATGCCGGGACCTCACGCGGTCACGCGAGAAAGCTCTTGCGGAACTCTTCGATGGCCTCGTCGAGGGCCTTGGCGATCTCGTCGGTGAGGTCCTTCTTGTCGCCGAGGTCCTTGAGGATCTGCGGCCGCTCGGTCTCGAGGAAGCGGTAGAACTGGGTCTCGAACTCCTTGACCCGTGGGGTCGGGACGTCGTCGAGCTTGCCCGTGGTCGCCGCGTAGAGGATGGCCACCTGCTTCTCGACCGGCAGCGGCTGGTACTGCGGCTGTTTGACCACCTCGGACAGCTTCTCGCCGCGAGTCAGCTGGTCGCGCGTCGCCTTGTCCAGGTCCGAGGCGAACTGGGCGAAGGCCGCCAGCGAGCGGTACTGCGCCAGGTCCAGCTTGAGAGGCCCCGACACCTTCTTCATGGCCTTGGTCTGGGCGGCCGACCCGACGCGGCTGACGGAGATGCCGACGTTGAGCGCCGGCCGCTGGCCGGCGTTGAAGAGGTCGGTCTCGAGGAACAGCTGGCCGTCGGTGATCGAGATGACATTGGTCGGGATGTAGGCCGACACGTCGCCGGCCTGGGTCTCGATCATCGGCAGGGCGGTCAGCGAGCCGCCGCCGTTCTCGTCGTTGAGCCGGGCGGCCCGCTCCAGGAGGCGGCTGTGGAGATAGAAGACGTCGCCCGGATACGCCTCGCGGCCCGGCGGGCGGCGGAGCAGGAGGGCCATCTCGCGGTACGCCCAGGCGTGCTTCGACAGGTCGTCGTAGACGCACAGGGCGTCCTTGACGAGGCCCTGGCCGGGCAGCTTGACGCCGACCTCCATCACCTCTTCGCCCATGGCCGCGCCGGCGTAGGGCGCCAGGTACTGCAGCGGGGCGGGGTCCTCGGCGCCGGCGAGGACGACGATGGTGTGCTCCATCGCGCCGTATTTCTCGAGTGTCGCCACGAGCGTGGCCACGGTCGACAGCTTCTGGCCGATCGCGACATAGATGCAGACCAGGCCCTTGCCCTTCTGGTTGATGATCGTATCGACCGCGAGGGCGGTCTTGCCCGTCTGGCGGTCGCCGATGATCAGCTCGCGCTGGCCGCGACCGATGGGGATGAGCGCATCGATGACCTTGATCCCGGTCTGGACCGGGGTGTCGACCGACTGGCGGACGATGACGCCGGGCGCGATCCGCTCCACGGGTCGGGTCTTCCTGGTCTCGATGGGCCCCTTGTCGTCGAGCGGACGCCCGAGGGGGTCGACGACGCGACCCAGGAGGGCCTGCCCGACGGGCACCTCGACCACGCGGCCCGTGGTCTTGACCGTGTCGCCTTCCTTGATCGCGTCGGCGTTGCCGAGGATGACCGCGCCGACGGTCTCCTCGTCGAGGTTGAGGGCGAGGCCCGACACCCCGCCGGGGAACTCGAGCAGCTCCGAGGACAGCGCGCCTTCGAGCCCGTAGATCTGGGCGATCCCGTCGCCGACTTCCACGACCGTGCCGACGTTGCGCGTCTCGGCGTCGGCGTCGAACGTGTCGATCGCCGACTTGATGATGCTGATGATCTCGTCAGAGCGAATGGCCATCGGTTCTCCGTCTCAGTTGGGAATGTGGGCGCGGTCAGACGGCCCCAGCGGAAGGCGGCGCCGAGCACCGTAGGCGAGCGGACTTTGGTCGGTCCGTGAGCGCGGAGCGCAGGCGCCAACGCCGCGATGGGGTCGTATCACCGCGCCCACCTCAGCTGCCCGCGGCCGGCCGGGAGCCGGCGACCAGCTGGCTGCGCAGCCGCTCGAGGCGGCCACGGACGCTGGCGTCGATGAGGTTGTCGCCGATCCGGACGGTCAGGCCGCCGATGAGTGCTGCATCGACCTTGATCTCGAGCTCCGTCTTGCCGCCGGCGATCTCGGCGATCCGCTTCTGCAGCGCCTTCGTCTCGGCGGCGTCGAGCGGCGTTGCGCTGGTGACGACGGCTTCGACGACGCCGCGCTGGCGCCGCAGGAGGCGGCGGAACTCCGCCGCCACGGCCGCCACGCGGTCGGCGCGGCCACGCTCGGTCAGCAGGCGGACGAGATTCAGCACGCCCGCGGGCACGCGGTCGCCAAGGAGCTGCTGAACGAGGGTCTGCCGCTCCTTGAGGGACCTCGATGGATCGTCGAGTCGCTGCTCGATGCGTTGGTCAGCGATGAGCGCGGCAGCAAGGTCCAGGCCCGCGGCCCAGGCATCGACGGCGTCGTCGCGCGAGGCCAGCTCGAAGGCGGCCTCGGCGTAGCGGCGTCCGATGGCGGGCGGTCGGGCCATCAGCCGGCCTTGCCTCGGGCGGTCGAGCTCTTGCCACCGGCGCCGTTGGTGCCGACCTCGTCGAGGAACTCCTCCACGAGGCGCCGTTGCCGCTCGCCGGTCATCGTCTCGTGGA
The DNA here is from genome assembly GCA_035633135.1 of Candidatus Eiseniibacteriota bacterium. Classification (GTDB taxonomy): domain Bacteria; phylum Chloroflexota; class Limnocylindria; order Limnocylindrales; family CSP1-4; genus UBA5189. The sequence continues at coordinate 7,122 of DASQFM010000058.1, read as the reverse complement.
CGACCTTGCTGGCTGCCGCGAGGGCCAGATCGGCGACCTCGGCGCGAAGGTCGGCAAGGGCCCGCAGCTTCTCGGCTTCGATCTCGGACGCCGCGCGCTCGCGCATCCGCTCGAGCTCCTCGCGGGTCGCGGCGATGTCGGCGTCGCGCGTCTCCTGGGCCACGCGCTGGGCCCGGGCGAGGATCTCGTTGGACTCGCGGCGGGCCTCGGCCAGGGCGGCCAGCCGCTCCTGCTCCGCGCTCTCGCGATCCTTGCTCGCCTGCTCGGCGTCCTTCAGGCCCTGCTCGATGCGGGCCTTCCGGTCGTCGAGCATCTTCGCCACGGGCCTGAAGGCGAACGCCCAGATGAGGGCGAGGAAGACGACGAAGTTGGTCGCCGCGATGATCACCTGGAACAGGTTGATCTGGAACAGCGGTTCCTCGGCCGAGATCAGCTGGGCGGCCTCGCGCCCGAGACCGGACGCGATGGCCAGCAGGTCCACGATGGCTACCCCGTGCCCCGTCGGCTGCTAGATGAAGATGGCGAGCAAGCCGACGACGATCGCGAGGACGCCGAGGCCTTCGGCGAACGCCGCGAGGATGATCGCGAGGCCGCGGATCTGGCCGGCGGCATCCGGGTTGCGTCCGATCGCCGTCGCCGACAACCCGGCCAGGATCCCGATGCCGATGCCGGGGCCGATCACCCCAAGTGCCGCGAGTCCGGCGCCGATGTGTTCCATTCGAAGCTTCCTCCCTGTTCCCCGAGCGACCGCCCGGGATCTCATCGAACCCTTGGTTGGTTACGCCGTCGCGGCGCCTTCGATCTGGGTCATCGCCTCCTCGGCGATATGGCCCTCCTCCTCGTGGTGGCTTTCGATGGCGAGGGTGATAAAGATCAGCGTCAGGATGCCGAAGATCAATGCCTGGATCGCGTTGAGCCCGAGCTCAAGGATGATCAGCAACACCGGCAAGAAGCCGATCGTGAGGGCGGTGATGACGCCGAGCGCCACCTCTCCACCATAGATGTTGCCGAACAACCGCATCGACAGCGTGACCGGCTTGACGATCTCGAGCATGAGCTCGATCAGGCCCACGAACATCGCGATGAAGCCCGCCCCGATGCCGTTGCGGAACTCATAGAACGGGAAGAACTTGCCGAGATAGCCGCCGACACCCAGGTGCCGGAAGCCCTCGATGTGGAAGATCAGGAAGCTGACCAGCGCCATCCCGATCGTGATGTTCACGTCACTCGAGGGGGCGCGCAGGAACTCGACCTTCCCGACCGGCGGCACCAGGCCGATCCAGTTGTTGAACAGGACCAGCAGGAACGCGCCGATGAAGATCGGGATGTAGGGCTTGCCCGCGGGACCGGCGATCCCGATCCCGAAGTCGCTCAGGAACTCGTAGACGAACTCGAAGACATTCTGGCCGCGGCCGGGGATGAGCTTCGAGCCACGGACCATGAGGAACGCCCCGATCACGACGATCGCCATCACGATCCACATCGTGAGCAGCGTGTTACTGATGCTCGGCTGGAAGTACACGCCCACGGGCGGCGGTTCCGGGGCGTTCGGGTCGAAGGTGATGACGGTGTGCGGGGCCGGGAACTCGAGGCTGGCCTCGATGAAGCAGGCCGGGAAGCTGCAGGCATCGCCGGGGGCACCGCCCCGCGGGAATGGCGGCACGGCGATGAAGGCGACGATGTCGAGGAGGATGACGCCGGCGATCAGGCCGAGCCAGCCCTTCGAGAGCCGACGGCGCGGCTTCGACGGTGGCGTCGATCCGGAGGCCTGCGCGACCGCGTCGGTCGCGACCTGGTCGCTCGACACACTCCCTCCACATGCAGGAGCGCGGCCCTGCGCCGCGCTCTGTCTTGACGTCGCGGCCCGGTCGGGACGCTAGCCGATGGACTTGAGAAATCTGCTGACGAGCCGGTAGATCATCGTTGCTCCCGAGCCGGCGCCGATCAGGAACCCGACGATTACGAAGACCGGCAGTGTGCCCAGCTGCTCATCGACCCAGCGGCCCACGAGCACGCCGACGAGGGTCGTGACCAGGAGTGAGAGGCCGATCTCGGAGAAGAGAGCGGCATAGGCCCAGCCCCGCCCGGGTTCGATCACGCGCGACCTGGCAAAGCCCCGGGAGTATACCAGCGGTCCGGTCTAACCCCGTCCGAGCCTATGGGTCGTTTTCACTGATCGTGCAGCTGTAGGACACACCCTCGGCCGCCGTGCCCGAGCACTCGATGCTAAGGCTCTCGCCGTAGCCGGTCGTATTGCCGTTGCCCGCCGCGGTCACGGAGTAGGCCCCGGCATCGAGCGTCACAGATGTTCCAGTGCTGCTACCGGGGAAGCCCGAAGAGCTCACATTGGTGCCGGTCACCGTAATCGTCCAATCGGATGCCGTTGCGAGGCCGGTGCCGTCGTTGGTCACCGAGACAATCACGGTGAGGGAAGCTGGCGTCGGCGACGGCGACGGGCTCGGCGACGGCGACGGGCTCGGCGTCGGGGCGGGCGTCGGGGTCGGCGCAGGTGGCGGCTGCGTGGGGGTCGGAGGGGGCGGCGCCACTGTAGGGGTCGGCGCAGGTGGCGGCTTGATCGTCGGCTTCAACGTCGGCTTGGGCGTCACGCGAATCGTCGGGCGCGGTGTGATCACGACGGGCGTCGGGGTGGGCGTTGGGGCCGGCGTGATCAGATTGTTGGGATCGATTGCGGGCCCAAGCGTCTCGCCGGGTTTGAGGCTCCGGGTCGGACCAACCGTGCCCAGCGCCGTATTCACGCTGCTCCCGGGCGAGGGCGGGCCAGTCACGAGCCCGCTGTCGGGGATCGCCAGCCGGATTGCCGCGAGGCTGATGAACAGGCCGAACAGGACGATCAGCGACTCCCGCCAGCGGTTGTTGCGATCGGCCAGGCGGCGCAGCTGCCCGCGGATCGGGCGCGCGACAACCCCCGGCTCGGGTCGGTCGGCAGTTCCACCGCCGATTCGGCGTTCGAGGTCGTCGGGGGTCAGCTGCGGCAGGTCGTCAACACGCTGGAGACGACCGCCGTATGGATCCATCATCGAAGCAGGAGGCCCTCGGGGGTGGGTCGGCCCTCGTCCCGACCCAGATGCGCAAGTCGACCATGGACCGGGCGATGCGTCAAGTCGAATGGCGCCTGGTCGGTATTCGGGGTCAGGTGGGTGTGGGACTCGGGGTCGGCGTCGGGGTGGGAGTCGCCGCCGGCGTCGGGGTTGGCGTCGGCGTGGGGACCGGTGTCGGCGTCGGCGCGACCGTCGGGGTCGGCGCGACCGTCGGAGTCGGCGCGACCGTCGGGGTCGGCGCGACTGTCGGAGTCGGCGCGACCGTGGGGCTCGGCTTCACGGTCGCCTTGGCCGTCGCGGTGGGCGAGGGCTTCGGGGTCGGCTTGAGCGTCGGAGTCGGCTTCCGGGTCGGCGGTGGCAGGGTGATAACCGGGATGATGGTCGGGCGGCCCAGCGGGAGATTCGGATCGACCACCTCGCCCGGGGTCGCGCCCACGCCGACGAGCCGGAACGTGGGCAAAGGCGCCACCACGGTCACGGTGGTCGGGTCCGCCGTGGGCGAGGCTCCCTCCTCAGTGAGATCGGTGGGCATCACGACCCCAGCCAGCAGCAGCACGATGATGACGCCGCTCAGGATCGTCGCGGAGTCGCGCCACAGGATCCGCTGCTGGGTCGTGCCGATATCCAGGACCGGCCTGGCAGGGACGGTGAACGCGGGCAGGTGGGGCCGGCCGGCAAGGCGCCCGCGGAGGCCGACGCTCGGCGGGGAGATCGGGCTGTTGTCGACCGGTCCGACCGGGACCGGAGCTGCCACCTCGAGGCCGGCGCCCTGCACCAGCTCGGGGTCGAGCGCCGGAGTCCCATCGCCCCTGGGTTGCTCGAAAGGCGGGTCCCGAGAATCCATCATCTCCCCAGGTCGTCCTCGTACGAGGCCGATTCAAGGGCTTCGTGCGGCTCCCGCGCCAGGAAGAACACCAGCAGGCCCAGCACCAGCAGCGCCCCGACGAATGCATACACCCCGGTGGCGGCCGAGACCAGGAGCGACAGCACGCCCAGGACACCGCAGATGCCGTAGATGAGCATGACCGTCGCGCGGTGGCCGAGCCCGAGGTCGAGGAGGCGGTGATGGAGGTGGCCGCGATCCGGGCTGAATGGCGATCGTCCGTCGGCGATCCGGCGGACGATCACCCAGAACGTGTCAATGATCGGAACGCCGAGGACCAGGAGCGCAACCACGACCTTCGCCGTCCCCAGGATCGACAGGACCGCCAGGCTGTAGCCCAGGAACATGACGCCGGCGCTGCCCTGGAAGACCGAGGCCGGATGGAAGTTCCAGCGCAGGAACCCGAGCAACGCCCCGGCGAGCACGAAGCACAGGACCGCCACGTACGGCTGGCGGACCTGGATCGTGAAGCTCAGGAGCCCGAGGGTCACCGCCGCGATGACCCCGATCCCAGATGACAGCCCGTCGAGGCCATCGATGAAATTGATGCTGTTGATCATGCCGACGATCCAGATGACGGTGAACGCGATCGCCAGCGGCGCGCCGAACGCGATGACGCCCGCCCCGAACGGGTTGCTGACCACCCCCACGGTCACGCCAAGCGCGACTGCCAGGGCAGCCAGGCCGATCTGACCGGCCAGCTGCCAGCGAGCGCGGAGGTTGAGCCGGTCGTCGATCGCCCCGATCAGGGCGGCAAGGATACCGCCGAGGAACAAGGCCACCACCTGGCCCGGCTGCAGCCCCAGGGTCGCCGGCACGCCGGGCACGACGTCCCGGAGCAGGGTGAGCGCGCCACCGACGATCACGAAGGCGGCGACCACGGCAAGGCCGCCGCCGCGGGGCACCGGCCGGGTGTTGACGCGCCGCGCGTCGGGATGGTCGACGATCCCGCGCCGTCGGAAGCCGCGCCGGAGCATCGGCGTGAGCACGTAGGCGATGGCGGCCGCCGCGAGGAACCCAAGGATGAGCGCCGGCAGGCTCGCGGCGGCGCCGTCGAGGAAGAATGTCACGCGTGATCGAGCGACAGCCCCGGCACTGGGAACCGAGCGACCATCTCGGCGACCTCGGCCGCCAGCCTCGGGCGCGCCGAGGCATCGTTTCGATGAGCGATCGTCTCGGTGATGAGGCGCGCGATCGTCCGCATCTCGTCCGGCCCGAAGCCGCGCGTCGTCGTCGCAGGCGTCCCCAACCGGATGCCCGAGGCGGTGTTCGGCGGCAGCGGATCGAACGGAATCGCGTTCTTGTTGACGGTGATCCCGATCTCGTCGAGGAGCGCTTCGGCCTCCTTGCCGGTCACCCCCAGCGGCGTCACGTCAACCAGCATGAGGTGGTTGTCGGTGCCCCCCGAAACGACCCGTGCGCCGAGCTCGGCGAGGCCGGCGGCCAGGACCGCGGCGTTCTCGACCGTCCGCTCCTGGTCGCGCCGGAACTCCTCGGTGGCCGCGAGGCGCAGGCCGACCGCCTTGCCCGCGATCACGTGCATCAACGGCCCGCCCTGGGTACCCGGGAACACGGACTTGTCGATTGCGGCGGCAAGGGTGGTCTTGACCGTCGGAAAGTCGGCCGCCGAAACCGCGTCGGGCAGGTCGATGCGGCTGAAGATCAGGCCGCCGCGGCCGCCGCGAAGCGTCTTGTGGGTCGTCGTCGTCACGATGTCGGCGTGGGGGAAGGGGCTCGGATGGACGCCACCGGCGACGAGCCCGGCGATATGGGCCATGTCGACGAGGAGCAGCGCGCCGACGCCGTGGGCGATCGAAGCCAGGCGCGGGAAATCGAAGATCCGCGGATAGGCGGACGCGCCGGCGATGACGAGCTTGGGCCGGACGTCCCGGGCGATGGCCTCCAGGGCGTCGTAGTCGATCCGCTCGGTGGCCTTGTCGACGCCGTACGGATGGACCTCGAACAGGCGGCCGGAGAAGTTCACCGGCGAGCCGTGCGTCAGGTGCCCGCCATGGGCGAGGTTCATCCCGAGGATCCGGTCACCGGGCTCGAGAACCGCGAAGTAGGCGGCCATGTTCGCCTGCGCGCCGGCATGCGGCTGGACGTTGACATGCTCGGCACCCGGGAAGAGGGCGAGGGCGCGCTCCTGGGCCAGCCGCTCGGCGATGTCGACGTACTCGCAGCCGCCGTAATAGCGCTTGCCGGGCAGGCCCTCGGCGTACTTGTTCGTCAGCCATGAGCCCTGCGCTTCCAGGACCGCGCCGAAGGCGTAGTTCTCGCTGGCGATCAGCTCGACCTTGTCATGCTGCCGCCGGCGCTCCAGGAGCATCGCGTCCCACAGCTCGGGGTCGACCTCGGCCAGGCTGGCCCAGCCCAGGCCGGGCGCGCGGACCTGCGTCATGTGGGGACCTCCTGCCGACCGTCGGGACGGCGCCTATCTTCCCACGAACCCCTGCGCGGGCCCGCGGTCCGTCTCGCCCTCGACGGGCTCCCTATCGCTCCGAGGGGACGCCACCGTCGTCGAGGTCGGGCAGGCCCGCTTCGCCCAGGACGCGCCGAACCTCTGCGATCGCGATGGCTCCCGCGCGCAGCACGCGCAAGCGCGCGCCCGCGGCATCGACCACGGTCGAGGCGGGGCCGCCGGCCGATGGGCCGCCGTCGAGGATCAGGTCGACCGCGCCGCCGAGCAGCCGTTCGATCTCCGCCGCGGTCCGCGCTTCCGGCTCGCCCGAGCGATTGGCCGAGGTCGTCGGCAGCGGGCCGACAGCCGCCGCCAGGGCCCGTGGCGCGGCGTGCGCCGGCACGCGCAGGCCGATCGTCGGCGCGCCGCCGGTCAGGACCTCGGGCAGCGTTCCAGCGGGCCGCCGAGGCACGACGAGCGTCAGGCCGCCGGGCCAGAAGGCGGCGGCGAGGGCGGTTGCGGCGCCATCCATGATCCCGATCTCGGCGGCCTGGACGGCGTCGGCGAGGAGCAGCGCGATGGCCCGGTCGGGAGACCGCCCCTTGGCCGCGAAGAGCCGCTCGATCCCGCCCGGCGTCGCGAGCGAGACGGCGATGCCGTACACGGTGTCGGTCGGGAGGCCGACGATGCCGCCGCCCTGCAGGACGCGGATCGCCTCGGCTCGGCCGCGCTCGTCGTCGGGGACGATGCGCTCGCCCATCAGGCCGCGCGGACGTCCC
>DASQFM010000057.1:0-3298 GCA_035633135.1 Candidatus Eiseniibacteriota bacterium | reverse complement strand
GGGCGGCGACTCCGGACAGCCAGGTCCAGCGCGCGGCCGCGATCGGTGCGAACCCCTGGATGCTGGCCAGCTTCGTCGACGGCACCAAGACCGCGGTCGAGATGACCTGCCTCGCCAATGCCACCGGCCTCGTGCCCGACGTGCGGGGAATGCACGGCCCGCACGCCGTTGTGGCGGAGTTGCCGAAGGTCCTCTGCCCGCGCGCCGACGGCGGCGTGCTGATGCAAAGGGGCGTGGTCGACTACGCGATCGGCGTCGCCCCGGGGGTCTTCTGCGTCATCGAATCGGACAGTCCGATCGTCGCCGATGAGATGCGATACCTGCTGATGGGCGACGGGCCCTACTGGGTCCTGTTCCGGCCGTACCACCTGACGAGCCTCGAGACCGCGATCACCGTGGCGACAGCGGCGATCTATCACGAGGCGACGATCGCGCCGCTGTCTCGACCGGTCGCGGAGGTCATCACGGTCGCGAAACGCGACCTCAAGGCGGGCGAGCAGCTCGACAAGATGGGCGGCTACCTGTATTACGGCCTCGCCGAGCGCGCCGATGTCGCGGCCGCCGAAGACCTGCTGCCCATCGGCATCGCGGAGGGGGCGGTCCTGACCGCCGACGTGCGGATGGGCGAGACGATCCTGCGGTCGAGGGTCGAGCCGAAAGAGACCCTGCTGTATCGCCTGCGCGTCAAGCAGGAGGCCGATGACGGGGCGCTCGAGCAGCTTCAGCCCTCTGGACTGGTCGGGATCGCCGAGGCCGGCCTCGGCGAACGATGACCGCCACCGTGGACGAGGCAGCCGACGTCGTCGCGGTCGTGCCCATCCGATCGGACAGCACGGCGACCTCGCTGACGATCAGCGGCCGTTCGGTCCTCGGCGTCACCATCCAGGCGCTGCAGGCTGTTCCCCGGATTCGTGCCATCGCGGTGGCGCTCGACGGGCCGCCCCCGGAGGGCCTTGTCGCTGCGATCGACATGCGCGGCGGGCGCCCGGTCCTGACCACGCTGCCGGTCACCGGCCGCTGGGCGGCGATCCTGGCCGCCCTGGAGGTCGCCGGCGAAAGCGAGACGGTGCTCGTGCACGATCCAGATCGGCCCCTGGTCTCACCCGCAGACATCAGCCAGCTGCTGGATCGATCGCGCGACGCCGGTGCGGTCGTCGTGGCCGTGCCGGTCGTGAGCAGCATGAAGCGCGTCGTCGACGGTTCTGTCACAGCCACCGTCCCTCGAGACAGCCTGTATGTCCAGCAGGGACTGTGGGTCTTCGGGCGACGACTCCTCGCGCGGGCGCTCCGCAGCGCCGTGATAGAGGACTGGGACGCGGCCAACGAGTTGGCGCTCGCGCATCAGGCGGGCATCTCGATCCAGATCGCCGATGGGCGGCCGTTGAACGTCCCGATCGTCTCGCCGGCCGATGCACGGTTCGCGGAGATGGCCATCGAACGCGGGCTTGCGTCGCCGTCAGGCCCACCTGCCTGGTCCGCCTGAAGACCTCGATGAGCGCGGCGGCAGTGGTGCTGGCGGCCGGAGGCGGCTCGCGAATGGGCTCGCCGACGAACAAGATCTTCCTGCTCGTCGATGGCAAACCGATCTTGAGCCGGACGCTCGAGCTCTTCGATCGGATGCAGATCATCTCGTCGATCGTCCTGGTCATTGCGGAATCCGATCGAGAACCATGCGCGGCGCTGATCCGGGACGGCGGCTACGTGAAGGTCCGCCAGGTCGTCCTGGGCGGGGATTCGCGGCACGCATCCGAGCACCTCGGGCTTCTTGCCCTGACCGACGAGGTCGCCGCCGGGACGATCGACGTGGCGCTCGTCCATGACGCCGTCCGCCCGTTCGTCTCGCCGGACCAGGTCGAGGCGGTCGTGGCTGCCGCGCGACGAACCGGCGCCGCGATCCTGGCCGTGCCCGCCGGCGAACAGCTGCTCGTAGAGGCCGCCGACGGCAGCGTGTTGCCGGCAGGTGCCGGCCTGTGGGTCGCCCAGACGCCGCAGGCGTTCGATGCCTCGATCGCCCTCGAGGCGCACCGTCGTGCCGCCGGGGACGGCTTCCTGGGGACCGACACCGCCGCGGTCGTCGAGCGGATGGGCCATCCCGTGTCGGTCGTCGAAGGACGCTCCGACAACCTCAAGATCACCACCTCCGACGACCTCATCCGAGCCGAGCTGATCGCGCGGCAAATCCGCGGGGACGCCGACGTCGGGAGCTTCGCAGACCTGACGCCGCGAATCTGACCGCGCCACAGCCGATAGGACCAAAGTCCCGTTGAACTCCCTCGGCGCACCACCTACGGTCCTGTGGAGGTGGCGGGTGTCAGCCGGGTTGCGACAAACGCGTGTCGCCGACGCCCCCAGACGCTCGGACGAGGTCGGCGCCGGCCCGGTCGATCCGGGCCCACCAGCGATCGGCCTCGCCCCACGCCGTGACCGTGACGGCGGCGTCGGGCGGTGCAGAGGCGACGTATTCGAGGCGCGCTCGACGAGGGATCGCAGCGACTGCGTCGCCCAGCCCCGCCGCGGTGAGGGCCTCCTCGATCCAGTCCAGATAGACCGCGTTGTTGACGTGGCCCATCGGATCGAGGTCCTGGGGGCGGACCGTGAGCTCGAGGCGCGCCGACCCGGACGGCGGGGCCGGCAGCTCGACCCGGAGGATGTCGTCGGCGAGCTCCGGATTGGAGAACGAGAGGCCGAAGTCGGCCGGGATCCGGACGACTCGTCCCCGGTCGTCAAGCAGGACCCAGTCGGTCCGGACGACGGCGGCCGGCGTGCCGTCGGCGAACCGGCTCTCGCCCAGCCGGCGGGCCCAGATCCGGCGGTGCCCCACGACAGCGGTCGCGGTGCGCAGGGTTCGGCCCATCGGGATGGGCGCGAGCACCTCCAGCTCGACCGCGCGAACGACCCACCAGCGGCCGCGCTCGACGTACCAGCGGCGATCGAACCCGAGGTCCTCCGAATGCCGCCAGGCGACGTCCTGGGCAAAGCGAAGCAGGCCCGACGTCCGCAGCAGGCCGTCCGCGCCCGCCTCGTCGAAGCGGACTCGATAGCCGGCCACGTAGCCGTTGTCGACGCCCGCAACGGGCCGATCCTGGCGACCCGTCACGCCGGGATCGAGATCGACGACCGGGTGATCGATCACCGCTTCGCGCCCATGCGTTTGAGGCTACTAGTTCCGGCGCGCTCAGGCGTGGCCAGTGCAAGGCGGAGGCGAGGACGCGGAACGAGCGCACCTGAAGGTGCGTGAATTCGCGACCGGAGCCGACAACGCCGCAATGGTCGCGCATCAGCGCGCCGGTCAGTTTCC
>DASQFM010000056.1:0-4067 GCA_035633135.1 Candidatus Eiseniibacteriota bacterium | reverse complement strand
TAGCGGTATTTCGGCAACTGGTTGACGATCATGTCACCGGCCGTCGGCAGGAAGTCGGCAAACATGATCTCGACGATCGGCCGCAGCCCCACGAGGCTCATCCCGAGCGCGACGCCCATGAAGCCGTTCTCGCAGATGGGCGTGGTTCGAACCCGCTCCAGGCCGTACTTCTCGGCCAGGCCGATGTTCGTCTTGAAGACGCCGCCGTCGGATGCTACGTCCTCGCCGAGGAGGAGCACCGTCTCGTCGGCGGCCATCGCGTCGTCGAGCGCGGCGTTGATCGCCTCGCGGTAGGTCAGCTCGGTCTCGACGATCCCGGCCGCGTCCGGGGTGGCCTCAACCTGCGTAGACATAGCTTCGCGTCTCCTCGAGCGTCGGATAGTCGGCGGTCCCGGCGCGGGCCGCGGCGTCATCGATCTCCTGCTGCACGTCGGTCGCGATCGCGGCCCGATCGGCGTCCGACAGGAGGCCCTCGGCGGCCAGGCGGGCCCCGAAGATCTCGATCGGGTCGCGGGCCCGCCAGGCGTCGAGCTCGCCGGCCGGGCGGTACTTGGCCGGGTCCGATCGCGAGTGACCACGGTAGCGGTAGGTCTTCATCTCGAGCAGCGACGGCCCGTCGCCGGCCCGGGCTCGATCAACGGCCTCCCCGGTCGCCGCGCGCACGGCGTCGATGTCCTGGCCGTCGACGATGACGCCCGGCATGCCGTACGGATCCGCGCGGCGGGCGAGATCGTCGATCGGCGTCGTGGCCCGCACCGGGCTGTACTCGCCGTACAGGTTGTTGGCGATGATGAAGACGACCGGCGCCTTCCACAGCGAGGCCATGTTCAAGGCCTCATGGAAGGTGCCGATGTTCGTCGCCCCGTCACCGAAGAAGGACAGGGCGACGTTCGGCTTGCGCTGCATCTGGAAGGCAACCGCCGCGCCGACCGCGATCGGCAGCCCGGCGCCGACGATGGCGTTGGCCCCGATGTTGCCCTTCGAGAAGTCGATCAGGTGCATCGATCCGCCGACACCACCGGAGCCGCCGGTCCGGCGGCCCATGAGCTCGGCGAAGGCGGTCTCGGGCGCCATCCCGAGGGCCAGCGCCTCGCCGTGCCCGCGGTAGGTGTTGGTCTGGACGTCGCCGGGCTCCATTGCCGCGATGGCGCCGATCGACACCGCCTCCTGGCCCTGGCACAGGTGGGTGGTGCCCTGGATCTGGCCGCTCATGAACAGCTCCTGGACCTTGTCCTCGAAGGTTCGGATGAGGACCATCCGCCGATACCAGTCCAGGCGCTCCGGTGCAGAGATGGCGGTCATCGGGATCGAGCTCCTCCGCGTGACTGGTCCGCGCGACTGCGGGTCCCACGGCATCTGACCGGACCGGGACGACCGGCGGTACCGTTTCCGGTTTCGATTGCAATCGTGGCACCGGGGCAGCGTGTGCGTCAAATGATCGCTGGTCCGGCGGCTGCTGTCCGCGAGACCGCGATCCGAGCCCGGAATCGCCTGTGCTACCGTGCGGCCACGGGGCTGAAACCGTTACTGGAAAAATCGTGCGGTCGGTGTCGCCGAAGGACGACCAAGCTCCGGGAGGGCAAGGATTCGATGGGCCTGGACATGCCGATGACGGGACGGCGGAAGCGCGCCAGCATGCGCGAGGTCGCCGACATGGCCGACGTCGCGATCTCCTCTGTCTCGCGGGTGCTGTCGGGGCATCCCGACGTGAGCGCCGAGATGCGCGACCGCGTCCTGGCCGCCGTGGCCGAGCTCGACTACGAGCCGGACTTCCTCGCCCAGAGCCTGCGCCGCGGGGCCACGCTGTCGGTCGGCTACGTCGTCGGCGACATCTCCAACCCGTTGATCGCGACGATCACCCTGGGCGCCGAGGCCGCGCTCCGTTCGGCCGGCTACTCGATGCTGCTGATGAACTCGGAGAACGAGCCCGACCTCGACGCGGCGCACATCCGCTTCTTCCAGGCCCGGCGCGTGGACGGCATGATCCTGTCCCTGGCCAGCGATCGCGCGCAATCGACCATCGACGCGATCGCCCAGGTCGACGTCCCGGTCGTCCTGATCGACCGGGACCTGCCGGTCGAGCTGCGGGCGAGCATCGTCCGGAATGACCATCGCAGCGGCATGCGCAGCGCGGTCGACCACCTCCTCGATCTCGGCCACCGGCGGATCGCTCTGATCACCGGCGGGCTCGACCTGTGGCCGGTCCGGGAGCGATTGGCGGGGATGGCGGCGGCGGTCGCGGCGCGCGGGATCCCGGACGAGACGGTCAGCCTCATCGGATCCCTGTCGGCCGAGCACGGGGAGGCCAGCACCGAGCAGCTCCTGACGATGGTGCCCCGGCCCACCGCGATCATCGCCGGTGGCAACCAGGTCCTCGCCGGCTGCGTCCGGGCGCTCGTCCGTCACGGAACGAGGATCCCCGAGGACGTCTCGCTCGTCACCTGCGACGAGGTCGACCTGTCCGAGCTTCACACGCCGCCGATCGCATCGATCTCGCGCGACACGCTCCAGCTCGGGCGGGTCGCGGCCGAGCTGCTGCTCGAGCGGGTGGCGCAGTCGGCCGGGCCGCGGACGGTCCTGCTGCCGACCCGATTCACCCCGACGGCCAGCCTCGGGCCCGTTCCGGGAGGCTGAGCCCCCGCACTCCCGGCCAGCTCGTCATCGCGCTGGGACTTCTCCGAGGTTCGCCATCGCCCGTCATCGCGCCGGGTTCGGCTCAGGTTTCGTCCGTCGTCGCGCCGGATTCGGCTCCGGGTTTCGCCGGATGCCATCCGCGGTGACCTTCGCCACCTGCAACCGACCCGCCAACCGCTCCTGGCCCTCGATCGAGCGTTTAGACCTGAATGTTCATCCTCGAACATCACCAGGTGTGACGTCCGGCAACGAATCAACGGCCGGGCGGCCGATTCCCCCGCTGTCGTCCCGTGATCGCCCGCCGAAGGTCACCAGTGGTGAAATCCGGCAAGAACAAGAGCCCGAGATCGCACCCGCGGGCATGCGGATCCATCGTGCCGTAGCGGTCCCCGGCGAGCTCGGCTCCGCGGGGGCCGCTCCGCGGGGCTGCTCCGCGGAGGCCGCTCCGCGGGGGGCCGCTCCGCGGGCGCCGGTCCGCGCGCTCCCGCCCGGGCCCCCGTATGCTCTCGCGCCCGGGCCCCCGTATGCTCTCGCGCCCGGTCTCCATCTGCCTCCGTGGTAACGTTTGCAGAACCGCTACCAGCCGGGAGGAGCGGCGATCTGAGACACCGCCTGCCTGATCCGCGAGGGATGGAAGCCACGCTTGCCTGACGTCATCCACGGAACGGACCGTCGACCGCTCGTCCTCGGCAGGTCCCTGTTCGACTACGCCGACGAGGTGTCGGCCGCCGTCCCGGCTTCGTGCCGCCGGACTGGGCGCTGCCGCGAGTGCGTGGTGGAAGTCCGCCAGGGCGCCGAGCACCTGTCGCCGCGGACCGAGCCCGAGTTCTACCTCCGCGGCAGCTTTCGGCTGGCCTGTCAGGCGATCGTCGAGAACGTCAGCGACGACATCGAGTTCTCCATCATCCGCCGCAAGATCCGCATCCTCGGCGCGTCCGGCGATCCGCCGACCAGGCTCGATCCAGTCGTCACGGCCGATGACGGCGCGGTGCGCTATGCGGGCCAGCCGATCGACCTGCGCCGCGGTCATGTCCTCGGCCTGGCGATCGATATCGGGACGACGACGGTCGTGGTCCAGCTGGTGGACCTCCTGACCGGCGCGGTCCTGGCGGCGCGCGCGCTCGAGAACCCGCAGCGCTTCGGCGGCAGCGACGTGATGACGCGGATCTCGTACGAGAAGGACTTTCCTGGGACGATGCGCCTCGCGGTGCGGCGGTCGCTCAACCACGAGCTCCGCGATCTGTACCGCGAGCTGGGGATCGATCGGCACGAGGTCTACGAGGCCGTCGTCGTCGGCAACAGCACGATGCGCGACCTCTTCTTCGGGCTCGACATCGGCCCGATCGGCGAGTTTCCGTACCAGTCGCTGACGGAACGCGCCGTCCGCGACGGTTCCTCGGACTCGACCTGGCTCCGGTTGCGTGGCCACGAGG
>DASQFM010000055.1:0-3609 GCA_035633135.1 Candidatus Eiseniibacteriota bacterium | reverse complement strand
CTCCAGCGGCGATCGGGCTCCTGGCCGACGTCACCGAGGCGTATCCGGACGATCGCGGCGCGATCATGGGCCTCTACAGCGTCTTCCTGGGGCTCGGACAGATCATCGGCAGCCTGATCGCCGGGTTCGCGGCCAACGCCTTCGGCCTCGACGGCGTCCTGGTCGCCTCGCTGGTCCTGCTGGGAATCGCCGTCGTCCCGCTCGGATCGTTGCGCCGCTACGAGCACTACCTGGGCCCAGAGCGCGCCGAGGTCCTCGGGCCGGGCACATGACCGACGCCGGCAACGGACCGCTGGTCCCGGTGCCCGCGGCCCGGGGTCGCCACGGCGCGGTCGTGGCCCCCCACTACCTGGCAACGGCGGCCGGGCTGCACGTGCTCCAGAACGGCGGCAACGCGATCGACGCGGCAATTGCCACCAACGCCGTCCTGGCCGTCGTGATGCCCCAGGCCTGCGGCATTGGCGGCGACGCGTTCTGGCTGATCTGGGACGCAGCCGAGCAGCGGCAGGTGGCCCTCAACGGATCCGGTCGGGCGCCGTCGGGGGCGGACGCCGCGACGCTCCGGCGCAGCGGCCTCGAGCGCCTCCCCATGCGAGGTGCTCTCACGGTGACGGTCCCCGGAGCCGTCCGGTCGTGGGGCGACGCCCATCGCCGTTACGGTCGCGCCTCAAGGGAGGCGGTCCTGGGGCCGGCCATCGAGCTGGCGCGCGCCGGCTTCCCGGCCTGGGATGGCTTCGTCGACGCCGTCGAGCGGGCTGCGCCAGAGGTGGCCGACGCCCTGGGTGCCGATGCCGCGTTCTTCGAGGTCTACCGCCCCGCCGGCCGACCGTGGCGCCCCGGCGAGCTGGTTCGGTTGCCCGCTCTCGCCGGGACGCTCGAGCGCCTGGCAAGCGACGGGTTCGATGCGTTCTACGAAGGCGAGCTCGGTGGCCGGCAAGCCGCTGCGTTGGCAGCCCTTGGCCTGGCCTGCCTGCCGTCCGATTTCGAAGCGCATGCCTCGACCTGGACCGTCCCGATCGAAACCACTTATCGCGGCGTCCGAGTCACGACCCACCCGCCGAACTCGTCGGGGATCGTGGCGCTCGAGCTGCTCAACATCCTCGAGGCCTTCGACCCGCCGCCTCAGTCGGCGTTCGGCACCGACGGCGTGCGCGACCCCGGCTGGATCCACCTGTCGATCGAGGCGGCGAAGCTCGCCATGGCCGACCGCGACGCGACACTGACCGACCCCGAGGCACGCGAGGTGCCGGTCGAGGCGCTGCTCGACAAGTCTCGCGCCGCCGAACTGGCGGCGGGCATCGATCGACGGCGGTCGTCAAAATCTTTCGCGGCCACCAATCCGGCCGGCGGGGGCACCGTCTACCTCGCGGTCGTCGACGGCGAAGGCAACGCCGTCAGCCTGATCGAGTCGAACTACAAGGGCTTCGGGTCCGGGGTCGTCGACGCGCAGACGGGGATCCACTACCAGAACCGGGGCAGCTACTTCTCGCTCGATCCCGACCATCCGAATGTGCTCGCGCCGGCCAAGCGGACGCTGCACACGCTGCTGCCGGGGATGCTGTTCCGCGGCGAAGAGGCCGTCCGCGGCGAAGCGGCCGGCGGCGGGGCGTCATCCGGGCCGTGGGTCGTGGCCGGCGCAATGGGCGGCGATGCCCAGCCACAGGTGCACGCCCAGCTCGTCTCCGGGCTGGTGGACGGCGGCCTGGACCTGCGGACCGCCGTCGCGATCCCGCGCTGGTTCGTCGAGCCGGGCGCCCACTTCGCGCCGCCCGTCGAGGTTCGAGCCGAGCCGCGATTCGCCCCGGGCGTGCTGGAAGCGCTCGAGGCGATGGGCCACCCGCTGACCCGCACGGAGCCGTTCGACGGCCGGCTGGGCCACGAACATGCGATCGAGCTCGTGGCCGGCGGACCTTCGACTGACGGCGGCTCGGTCGTCGCCGCGGCGGATCCGCGGAGCGCCGGGCTGCCGGCGGTCTGGTAGCGGCGTGGGAGCGCCTCGGTGCGGAGCTTCGAACCGGCGGCTCGCGGGCGCTGGACAGCACGGAAACCTGTGCGATACTCCGCGACGCCGGTGACGCGCGCGCTCACACGATGCCGTCACCGGCCCTTGCTGCCCGCGACAGGCAGTCGCTGCCGGCGTGGGCAGCCGGCGACCGGCCGGAGGAGACCGTGACCTCGAACGTCGGCCAGAACTATCCCTACTCGAGCGAGACCGCCGAGGAGCGGGCCGCCCGCGTGAAGGCCATCGTCGAGGCGCGCGAAGGCCTGGCCGAGAAGATCGCGGCCGAGACCTCGCCGCTCGACGGTGACGAGCGCTGGTGGACCTGGAAGTGCCCGACCCCGAGCTGCAACGGAATCCTCCACGCCGCCGGCTACGCCCGTGACCTGCACGCCGTCTACGTCGTCTGCGATGGGACCTGCGGCAAGACCTTCCTCCGCTGAATAGCGTCGCGGTGGACCTGCAGGCATCACGCCGTCGGCTCATGGTCGACGGGCTCGGGATCATCGTCTCGGCCGGCGGGTTCGGGCTCGTCTACGGCCTGACAGCACGGACGGCCGGGTTCTCCCCGCTCGAAGCCGGGGCGATGAGCGTCGTGGTCTTCGCCGGCGCCGCGCAGTTCGCCGCGGTCGGCTACGTGGCGGGCGGCTTCCCGTGGATAGCGGTCGTGCTGCTGACCGGGTTCCTCAACGCCCGTCACTTCCTCTACGCGGCGGCCCTGGCGCCCTACCTCGCTGATCGGCCGCGGCCCCTGCGAGCGCTCCTCGCGCACTTCCTCACCGACGAGGCGTTCGCCCTGGCGATCGCCCATTTCCGGCGAATCGGCCGGGCGGACCTGTGGGGCTACTGGTGGGCGGCCATCGTGGTCACGTTCATCCCGTGGAACGTGGCGACACTGGTCGGGGTCCTCATTGGCGGCGTCATCCCGGATCCAGCGCGCTTCGGCCTCGACGTGATCTTCCCTGCGGCGATGGCCGGCCTCGCAGTCGGCCTCATCACCGGCCGGCGCGAGCTCGTCGCCGCGCTGGTCGGCGGCGTCGTCGGGGTGGCCGTGTCGCTCGCCTGGGATCCCGCGGCGGGCGTCCTGGCGGGCGGCCTGCTCGGCCCGCTGGTCGGCCTGCTGGCGGTGCGTGTCGAAGACACCGGACCCGAGGCGGTCATCGTGTTCGGTCCGCGGCCACACTCGTGAAGCTCGACCTCCTCCCCCTGGCGTTGCTCATGGGCCTGGCGACCTACCCCTGGCGTGCCCTGCCGATGCTGGCGCCGGGGATCGATCGGCTGCCACCGACGGTCCGTGCCTACCTGCGACTGGTGGGACCGGCCGTCCTGGCCGCGCTGGCCGCGGTCAGCGTGACGGTCGCCCTCGACGCCGATCGCCATCCGAGCCTGCATGTCGGCGCGGAATGGCTGGCCGTCGCGCTCTGCGTCGGGGTCGTGGCCGCCCGCCGGAGCCTCCTCGTCGGCTTGCTGCTGGCCGCGGGCCTGATGATCGTCCTGCGCGCGACGGGACTCGCGGCCCTGCCCTGATCGCCGGCCGGGCGGCGCGCGCCTTGGTGCCCCCACAGCACTCGTCGCCTTAACCGCGGCGAGCGTCGACCTCGATCTCGACC
>DASQFM010000054.1:0-19259 GCA_035633135.1 Candidatus Eiseniibacteriota bacterium | reverse complement strand
TGCTGTCCGTCCTGATGCCATATCGGAGCTCGTCGCCGGCCTCCCGCGCCGACGCCGAAGCGGTCGTATCGGCGCTCGGCTGCCCGAGCGCGCTGGTCGATATCAGCCCGATGGTCGACGGCTACTACGGACACGAGCGCTCACCGGGAGCGGGCGGCCCCGAGGCTCTTGAAGCGAGCCAGGTCAGGCGCGGCAACTTCATGGCGCGCCTCAGGATGGCCGTGCTGTACGACCATTCGGTGACCTTCGGCGGGCTCGTGGTCGGCACCGGCAACAAGACCGAAACGCTGATCGGCTACACGACCCTGTTCGGCGACAGCGCCTGCGCCTTCAACCCGATCGGCGACCTCTACAAGAGCCAGGTCCGCCAGCTCGCCGCGGCGATCGGCGTCCCGGCGTCGATCATCGCCAAGGCCCCGACCGCGGACCTCTGGCCGGACCAGACCGACGAGTCCGAGGGCAAGTTCAGCTATCCCGAGCTCGATCGGGTGCTGTATTGGCGCGTCGACCGGCGCCGAAGCGTCGACGAGGTCGTCGCCCTCGGCTTCGAGCGAGCGCTCGTGGAACGGGTGGACCGGATGGTCGCGGCTGCCGAGTTCAAGCGCCAGGTGCCGCCGATCGCCAAGCTCGGTCCCCGCACCGCCGGGGTGGACTACCTGTACCCGAGGCGGCGCCCCGGATCCGCGAAGACCTGACCCGGTGGCCGCCGGCGGGACGCTGTACGTCGTCGCCACGCCGATCGGCAATCTCGGCGACGTCACCTTCCGCGCCCTGGAGGTCCTGCGCGCGGTCCCGCTGATCGCCGCCGAGGACACCCGGCTGACCCGGCGGCTGCTCGATCATCACTCGGTTCCGACCGCCGTCCTGAGCTACCACGCCCACAGCGGGCCGGGTCGTTCCATCGCCCTGCTCGAGCACCTCCGTCGTGGCCGCGACGTGGCCCTGGTCACCGATGCCGGGACGCCGACGGTCAGCGATCCGGGCGAGGACCTCGTCACGACGTGGGCCGCCGAGGGCGGGACGGTGGTCCCGATCCCGGGGGCCTCCGCGGTTCTCGCTGCGGTTGCCGCCAGCGGCATCGCGGGGCCGCGCTGGGGCTTCGAGGGCTTCCTGCCCCGGACCGGCCGCGACCGGCGGGAGCGGTTGGCACGGATTGCCGCCGACGATCGCGCGACGGTGCTCTTCGAGGCGCCGACGCGCCTGCGGGCGACCCTCGTCGACCTGGAGGCAAGCGTCGGCCCGTCGCGCGCTGCTGCGGTCTGTCGCGAGCTGACCAAGCTGCACGAGCAGATCCGGCGTGGCAGCCTCGCCGAGCTCGTCGCCCTTGTCGGCGACGGCACGATTCCCGCGCGGGGCGAGGTCACGATCGTGGTGGCCGGCCGGGATGCCGCAGCCGTCACCGAGGCGGCCGCTGCCGAGGCCGGCGCGGCACTGTCGCGGGCGCGGGCCGAGGTCGAGCGGCAGGTCGGCGCTGGCATTGCCCGCGGCGAGGCGGCTCGTCGTGTCGCCACGGAAACCGGGATCGCGCGTCGCCAGCTCTACCAGGCGCCCACGCCGCGCCCGCGAGGCGGCGAGACCCGCTAGCGGCGGCGCCCGGAGTCGCTCGTGCGGTGGCGGGTCGAGGGGCGAGCGTGAGGCCCGGACGACGAGGAGGGGCCGCCGCCGTCCGGGCCCGGTAGGGAGGCCAGGTTGGTCAGGCGGCGATCTCCTCGGCGATCGGCTCGTCGGCGGGGACGGCCGTTTCGGCGTCGCCGTCAGCGAGCTTCTCGGCGGCCGCCTCGAGCCCGTCGGCTGAGGATTCGGCCGCGTAGTCCTTCTTGCGCCGGCCGGACAGCATCTCGACCGTGTTCGCGACGACCTCGGTCTTCCAGTGGCGCTGGCCCTTCTCGTCGTCCCAGGTCCGGGTCTGGATACGGCCTTCGATGGCGACCTGCTGGCCCTTGCCGAGGTAGCGGCCGCAGATCTCGGCAAGCCGGTCCCAGGTCACGATGTTGTGGTACTCGGGCCGTTCCTTGCCGTTGCCCGCGTACTCGGTGGTCGCCACGCTGAACTGCGTGACGTGCTTGCCCGACGCCAGCGCGCGCATCTCGGGATCGCGCGTGAGGCGGCCGGCCAGGAGGACCCTGTTCATCTCCGTAGCTCCTTTTCGATCGGCCGACGGGTCACGGGCCGATCCTGCGTGCGGCGGGTCGCTCGGCGGTGAGGGCAGGCTACGCGGCGCCGATTGACCGCCCGTTACCCCCCGATTGCTTCCGGATGGCCGGGCACGTGGGAGACTTGACCGCCGATGGACCACGCGACCGACACCGCGTCGCAGGACCGCGGCGGATCGAAGGCCGGATCCCGCGCGAGGCTGCTAACCGCCCGCTAACGGACCGCTGATCGCGACCCGACTTGGGTATACTCGGCCGGTCCCCGGGCCCGAACGTCGAGGCGGCCCGGAGAGGGAGGTTCTGCGATCGCGCGATCAGGGCGCGTTGTCCGTCCCGAGAGGCGGCCGACCGACCGGCAGACCCGGCTCCGCGACGGCGGGCGCCACCGGCGGGAGAGGTCTAACCAGGTCCCGGGCCAGAAGGCCCGGGCCTTCTTGATTCTGAGAGCTGGTCGCGCCCGCCAGGCGGTTCAGGCCAAGGCGCCGAACGAGTACTCGCGCGAGCGCACCTTGGGGTGCGTGAGCGCGCCGCGCAGGACGGTAACGCCGGACTGGGCCGATGTGGTGGGCGCCCCCTGATGCCTGCCTCGGTGGTGGTGGGGCTGCAGTGGGGCGACGAGGGCAAGGGCAAGACGACCGACTTCCTGGCCGAGCAGGTGGCGATGGTCGTCCGCTACCAGGGCGGCGACAACGCCGGCCACACGGTCGTCAGCGGCGACGAGACGTTCAAGCTCCACCTCGTGCCGTCGGGCGTGCTCTATCCGCACATCACCTCGGTCATCGGCCCGGGGGTGGTGGTCAATCCGGCGACACTCATCTCCGAGCTGGACATGCTCACCGCGCGCGGGATCGATGTCTCGCTCGTGCGGGTCAGCCGCAGCGCCCACGTGATCATGCCGTACCACCTGGCCCTCGACGCCGGCAACGAAGCCCGCCTGGCCGACGCCAAGGTCGGCACCACCGGCCGGGGGATCGGCCCCGCCTACGCCGATCGAGCCTGGCGGGTCGGCCTGCGCATGGAGGATCTCCTCGATCGGGCGGTCCTCCGATCGCGGCTCGAGCGCGTCCTGCCGGACAAGAACCTGATCCTCGGCTCGATGGCCGCCGAGCCATTCGAGGTCGAGGCGCTCGTCGAGCGGGCAGCGGCATGGGGCGAGCGCCTGGCCGGCCACCTGGCCGACACGACGGAGCTCGTCCAGCTGGCGCTCGCGCGGGGTGACCACGTCCTCCTCGAAGGCGCCCAGGGGACGCTCCTCGACCTGGATCACGGCAGCTACCCGTTCGTGACGTCCTCGAGCCCGGTGGCGGGTGGCGCCTGCACCGGCGGCGGCATCGGACCGCTCCAGGTCGACGAGGTCATCGGCGTCATGAAGGCCTACGCGACCCGGGTCGGCTCGGGACCCTTTCCGACCGAGCTACTGGATGCGGTCGGGCGGGGGATCGCAGCTCGTGGCCACGAGGTCGGGACGACCACCGGCCGGCCACGCCGGGTCGGCTGGTTCGATGCGGTCCCGCTCCGTTTCGCGGTCGCCGTGAACTCGGTGAGCAGCATCATGCTCAACAAGCTGGACATCCTGTCAGGCATACCGGTCCTGCGCCTGTGCGTCGCGTACGACGTCGACGGACAGCGCGTGGAGCGCTGGCCCTCCTCGGCCGAGGTGCTCGGAAGGGCGACCCCGATCTACGAGGACTTCGCGGGCTGGGACGACCCGATCCACGACGTCCGATCGCTGGCCGACCTGCCCGAGAACGCTCGCCGCTACGTCACGGCCCTGGAGGACCTGGCGGCGGTCCCGATCGTCCTCGTCTCGGTCGGGCCCGAGCGGACCCAGACGATCGAGCGGGCCCTGCGGCCGACGCGGCGGCGGCCCAGCCTGAGGGTCGGCATCGGCTCGCCCGTCGGCGGCGGGCTCGGCGCGGGCACCGGTGGCGCGATCGGCGCGGGGGTGCCATAGCGTGCTCAGGCTCGGGAAGACATGACGCCCGCGCCAACGCGGATCCTGGTCGTCGGCAGCGGCGCTCGCGAGCACGCCCTGGCCTGGAAGCTCGCCGCGGAGCCGGGGGTCAACGAGGTCGTCGTCGCGCCCGGCAGCGCCGCCATCGGCGAGCTCCCGCGAGTGCGCTGCCTCCCGACCGTTGACCCGCTCGCCGGCGACGCGGTCGTCGAAGCCGCCAGGGCCATGGCCGCCGAGCTCGTTGTGATCGGGCCCGAAGCGCCGCTCGCCGCCGGGGTAGTGGACGCGCTCGCTTCGGCGGGCATCGCGGCGTTCGGGCCGACGACCGCGGCCGCACGCCTCGAGACGTCGAAGACGTACTGCCACGAAGTCGCGGCCGCTGCCGGCGTGGCAATGGCCCCCGCCCGGGCGTTTGGTGGCGGCGACGAGCACGCCGCGGCGGCGTTCATCCGTGAGCTCGAGGCGGACGGCGCGGGCGTGGTCCTCAAGGCGGATGGCCTCGCCGGTGGGAAGGGCGTGATCGTCACCGAATCGACCGCCCAGGCGCTGGAGCTCGCGCCGAGCTTTCTGGCCGGCCGGGCGGCGGGCGTCCCGGCGCTCGTGATCGAGGAGCGGCTCGTCGGTCGCGAGGCGAGCGTCATCGCGATATGCGACGGCATCCGCGCCGTCGCCCTCCCGGCGGCGCGCGACCACAAGCGGCTGTGCGACGACGATCGGGGGCCGAACACGGGCGGGATGGGTGCCTACTCGCCGCTACCCGACCTCGACGATGCGGCCGTCGAGCAGGTGCTGGAGACCGTCCATCGGCCGATCCTTGCCGAGATGGCTCGCCGTGGCACGCCGTTCCGGGGCTTCCTGTACGCCGGGCTGATGCTCACCGCCGCGGGACCGTACCTGCTCGAGTGCAACGTGCGGCTCGGCGACCCCGAGGCGCAGGCGATCCTGCCTCGCCTGGCCACGCCGCTCGGGGCGCTGCTCCTTGCCGCGGCGCGCGGCCGAATCCCCGAATCGCTTCCGCCTCTTCTGCCCACCCAGCCCGGAGCCGCGGTCGCGATCGTCCTCGCGGCGCAGGGCTACCCGGGCCAGCCAAAGCGCGGGCACCCGATCTCCGGCGTCGACGAGGCCAGGAACCTGGGGGCGCTGGTCTTCCACGCCGCAACGGTCGGCCGGCCGCAGGGCGGCTTCGGGACCAACGGCGGCCGGGTGCTGACGGTCGTCGGCCGTGGCCCGACCCTCGAGGCGGCGCGCGCGGGAGCGGAGAAAGCGGCCGACGCGATCGCCTGGGAGGGCATGCAGCGCCGGCACGACATCGCCGCGGACCCGCGCGTCCCCGCGGGAGCAGCCAGATGATCCGCCGCTACACGCTGCCGGAGATGGGCGCGGTCTGGTCCGACGAGGCTCGCTTCGAGCAGATGCTGCGGGTCGAGATCGCGGTCGCCCGGGCGCAGGCCGCGCGGGGTCGGATCCCGCCCGACGCCCTTTCCGCGATCGAGCAGCGCGCCCGGATCGACGTCGACCGGATCGCCGAGATCGAGCAGACCACCGATCACGACGTCATCGCCTTCGTCTCGCAAGTCGCCGAATCGATCGGACCCGAGGGCCGCTATGTCCACCTCGGGCTGACGTCCTCGGACGTGGTCGACACGGCCCTAGCGCTCCAGCTGCAGGCCGCCGGGGACCTGCTGCTCCGCGCGACCGGCGCCCTCCTCGCCGTCCTCGTTGCCCGTGCCCGGCGCGAGGCGGACACGCTGATGATGGGTCGCACTCACTCGGTCCATGCCGAGCCGACGACGCTCGGGCTGAAGCTCGCCGGCTGGGCGTTCGAGGTGGATCGCGGCCGCCGCCGCCTGGCCGAAGGCGTCGCCGAGATTGCCACCGGCAAGCTCAGCGGACCGGTGGGGACGTACAGCCATCTCGGCCCGGACATCGAGGCCGAGGTCCTGGGCGCGCTTGGGCTCCGTGTCGACCCGGTCAGCACCCAGATCGTGCAGCGCGATCGCCATGCCGCCCTGCTCGCCTCGATCGCGGTCCTCGGCGGCAGCCTGGAGCGCTTCGCGACCGAGATCCGGAACCTCCAGCACACGGAGATCGGCGAGCTCATGGAGCCGTTCCGGGCCGGTCAGAAGGGCTCATCGGCGATGCCCCACAAGCGCAACCCGATCCGCTCCGAGCGGGTCGCCGGCCTGGCTCGCCTCCTCCGCGGCTACGCCCAGGTCGCCTTCGAGAACCAGCCGCTGTGGCACGAGCGGGACATCAGCCACAGCTCGGCGGAGCGGGTCATCCTGCCCGACGCAACGATCGTCCTGCACTACCTGCTGCACACGATGACCAGCCTTGTCGAGGGCCTGGTCGTGCATCCCGAGCGGATGCGCCAGAACATCGAGCGAGGCCTCGGCCTGCACGCCAGCTCGCGGGTGCTGCTCGCGCTCGTGGAAACCGGCGACATGCCCCGCGACGACGCCTACGCGATCGTGCAGCGTGCGGCGCTCAAGGCGGCCGACGAGGGCCGACCGCTGCGCGAGCTTCTGGCCCTCGATCCGGTTGTCTCGCGCCATCTCACCCTCGCCGAGCTCGACGCCTGCTTCGATGACGCCCGCCACCTCGAGCACGTCGGGACGATCATTGCCCGGCTGGACGCCCTGGATGCCGCGGTCCATGCAGCTCGCTGACGTCTACCTGCGCTCGGGCAAGGTCCGCGACCTGTTCAAGCTGCCCAATCACCGGATCCTGCTGGTGGCGTCCGACCGAATCAGCGCCTTCGACGTGGTCCTGCGCAACGTCATCCCCGACAAGGGTCGGGTGCTGACGGGCCTGTCCCGGTTCTGGTTCGCTGAGACGCGCGGCATCGTGCGCAACCACCTGCTGGACACGGATCCGGCGGTCCTCGGCGACGTCATCGCGGTGGAGCTGGAGCGGGCCGGGATCGTCCACGAGCTCGGCCCGCTCGACGCGTTGCGGGGCCGGATCATGATCTGCCGACCGGCCAGTGTCCTGCCCATCGAAGCGGTTGTCCGGGGCTACCTGGCAGGCTCGGGCTGGAAGGAATACCGGGAGCGGGGGACCGTCTGTGGCATCGCGCTTCCGCCCGGCCTGCGCGAGAGCGACCGTCTGCCGGAGCCGCTCTTCACCCCGGCGACGAAAGCGCCGAGCGGCGAGCACGACCAGAACATCAGTTTCGACGCGATGATCGATCACCTGGCAGCGACGATGCCCGGCGGGGACGGGCGGTATGCCGCCGGTCTCGCCGAACGGGTGCGGGAGGTGTCCCACCAGCTCTACAACTACGCCGCGGCGGTGGTCGAGCGGAAGGGCCTCATCCTGGCCGACACGAAGTTCGAGTTCGGGCGGGCGTCTGCCGGCGACGACGAGCCATTCGGTCCCCTCGAAGAGCGGATCGGGCGTCGCCCGATGGGCGCCCGGATGGAGGTCCTCGGCTCGGAGGCGTACGACTCGCTGCTCCTGATCGACGAGGTCATGACCCCGGACTCGTCACGTTTCTGGGACGCGACAACGTATGCCCCCGGCGGCCCGCAGGCGAGCTTTGACAAGCAGTACGTGCGCGACTGGCTCGAGCGCCAGCCGTGGGACAAGACCGCGCCGGGACCGGAGCTGCCCGACGAGGTGGTCGCCGGGACCCGGAGCCGGTACATCGACGCCTACGAGCGGATCACCGGCGCGAGCTTCGATCGCTACCTCGCCCAGGACTTGATCGCGCCGGCGGAGCTCGGGCGATGACGGCCGAGTTCCGGTTCGCGGTCAACGTGATGCCCAAGCCGGGGATCCTCGATCCGCAGGGTCGGGCGGTCGAGTCGAGCCTCGGCCATCTCGGCATCGACGGCGTGTCTGCCGTGCGTGTGGGCCGCCGGGTCGAGCTCACCGTCTCGGCCGACGATGAGTCCGCCGCCCGAACGACGGTCGAACGATTGGCCGGGGAGCTGTTGTCGAACCCCCTCATCGAGGCCTACGAGATCGAGCTCCGCCAGGCCACCTCGTCGGCGACCTCGCCGGGGCCCGCCGCGACCGGCGACGCCGGCGCGACCTCGGTCGGCGACGCAGGAGCCGCGGGATGACCCGCATCGGCGTGGTCGTGTTCCCGGGCTCCAACTGCGATCGCGACACGATGCATGCCGTCGAGCTGGCGGGCGCCGAGCCGGTCGAGCTGTGGCACGAGCAGGCGAGTCTCGAGGGCAGCGCCGGGGTCATCCTGCCGGGTGGCTTCGCCTACGGCGACTACCTGCGGGCCGGCGTGATCGCCCGCTTCAGCCCGGTGATGCGCGCCGTCGCCGGGTTCGCCGCCGAGGGCGGCCTCGTCTTCGGGATCTGCAACGGCTTCCAGGTGCTCGCCGAAGCCGGGCTCGTGCCGGGGGCGCTCCTGCGCAACCGGGGCCTGCGGTTCCTTGGCCGCGACGTGCACGTGGTCGCGGAGCAGCTGGACACGCCGTTCACCCGGCTCGCCGGTCCGCGCCGGCCGCTGCGCCTGCCCATCGCCCACGGCGAGGGCTGCTACTACGCCGATTCCGAGGCGCTCGACGACCTCGAGCGCGACGGTCGGGTCCTGTTCCGCTATGTGCGCGAGGACGGCACCGTCGCCGGGGACCAGGATGATCCGGCGAACCCGAACGGCAGCCTGCGCGCCATCGCCGGGGTCATGAACGCGGCCGGCAACGTCGCGGGGTTGATGCCGCATCCGGAGCGGGCCGCTGAGTCGCTGCTGGGCTCGGATGACGGCTTCGGCATCGTGCGCTCGTTCGTGGAAGCCGCCGCGATCGCCGAGCGCGATCCCGCCCCGCGCGCCGCGACGCCCGCCGGAGCGGTCGCATGACCCAGATGCTCGAGCGGGAAGCTGCCCCCGAGCCCGTGCTGCTGCATCGCGCTCTGGGGCTCACGGACGAGGAGCTGGGCGGGATTCGCCAGCGACTGGGCCGCGACCCCAGCGAGCTCGAGCTCGCGATGTTCGGGGTTATGTGGAGCGAGCATTGCTCCTACAAGAGCAGCAAGCCGCTCCTGCGGACTCTGCCAACACAGGGCGACGGGGTCGTCGCCGGGCCGGGGGAGAATGCCGGGGTGATCTCGATCGGCGATGGCCTCGCCGTCGCATTCAAGATCGAGTCGCACAACCACCCCTCGGCGGTCGCGCCGTACCAGGGCGCCGCGACCGGGGTCGGCGGCATCCTCCGCGACATCTTCACGATGGGGGCCCGGCCGATCGCCGTCCTCGACGCCCTCCGCTTCGGCGATCCCTCGGAGGCCCGGACGCGCCACCTCGTCGACGGGGTCGTGCGCGGCGTTGGCGGCTACGGCAACTGCGTCGGTGTGCCGACCGTCGGCGGCGAGCTCGTCTTCGATCCGTCGTACGGCGGCAATCCGCTGGTCAACGTGATGGCGATCGGCCTCCTGGAGGAGCGACACCTCACCCGAGCCGCGGCGCCGGGACCCGGCAACCTCGCCGTGCTGTTTGGAAGCGCGACCGGTCGCGACGGGATCGGTGGCGCCTCCGTGCTGGCTTCGGCCACGTTCGGCGAGGATGAGACCTCGGACCGAGGGCCCGCAGGGGCTTCACCTCGGTCCCCGGTGAGTTCCGACCGGGCCGCGCTTCGTTCGAAGAGGCCCTCTGTGCAGGTCGGCGATCCGTTCGCGGAGAAGCTCCTGATCGAGGCCTCGCTCGAGCTGATCGAGCGGGGGCTCGTGGAAGGACTCCAGGATCTCGGCGCGGCGGGGATCACCTGCGCGACCTCGGAGACGGCGGATCGGGCCGGGACCGGGATCCTGATCGATCTCGACGCGGTGCCACGCCGGGAGCCGGACATGGCGCCGTTCGAGGTGATGGTCTCGGAGAGCCAGGAGCGGATGCTCGCGATCGTCCGGCCGGACCGTTTCGACGAGGTCACCGCGATCTGCCGCCGCTGGGGCCTGCCATGCGCGGTCATCGGCCGGGTGACGGACGACGGCGACATCGTCGTCGTCGAGGGTGGCGTGGCCGAGCGCGGCCCGGCCGCGGGTGCAAGAGAGCTCGCCCGGATCCCCGCGAGCGCGCTCACGTCCGACGCGATCGTCCACGACCGGCCGGCGGTCCCGCCGCAGCGCCGCCGGGCGGCGCCGGCGCCGGGCGCTCCGATGGTCGCCTCCGACCACCTCCCGGAGCGCGGGATGGACCCCGGCGCGGTGCTCCTGGCGTTGCTGGGCGGCGCCAACGTCGCCTCGCGACGGCCGGTCTTCGAGCAGTACGACTCGACGGTCCAGGCCAACACCGTCGTGGGCCCCGGCCACGGAGCGGCGGTGCTCCGGGTCCGCGGCACCTCGAAGGCCCTCGTCGCCGCCACCGACGGCAACGCCCGGGTCACTGACCTGGATCCGTGGCTCGGTGCCGCGATGAGCGTCGCCGAGGCCACGCGCAACGTCTCGATCACCGGCGCGCGGCCCCTCGGCATCACGAACTGCCTGAACTTCGGCGATCCGACCCGGCCGGACGCGTTCTGGCAGCTGTCCGAGGCCGTCCGCGGGCTCGGCGATGCCTGTCGGGCGCTGGGGCTCCCGGTCACGGGCGGCAACGTCTCCCTGTACAACGAATCGCCGAGCGGAGCGATCCTGCCGACCCCGGAGATCGGGGTCGTGGGGCTGCTCGACGACAGCGCGCGGCGAGTCGGGCCGGGCCTCGCCGCAGACGGCGACACGATCGTGCTCATCGGAGAGGTGACGCCGGGGCTTGCCGGCAGCGAGTACGCGGCGCTCGCCGGCGCGGCGCCGGAGGACGGGCCGCCGGGCCTCGACCTGGATCTCGAGCGGCGCCTTCAGGCCTTCGTTCGGGAGGCGATCGGGCGTGGGCTGCTCGCTTCGGCCCAGGACGTTTCGGGCGGTGGCTTCGCGGTCGCCCTGGCCGAGGCCGCGATCTGGGGCGGCCGCGGCGCGCTGGTGCGGCTGCCGATCGGCAGCTCGCCCGCGGTCGACCTGTTCGGCGAGTCGCCGAGCCGCCTCGTGGTGAGCGCGACGCCGCGCCACGTGCCGGCGGTCGTACTGCTGGCCCGCCAGCACGGACTGCCCGTTGAGCAGATCGGCACGGTCGGGGGCGCGCGCCTGGTGGTCGAGCTCACCGGTTCGGGCGCGACGGGCGCCGCCGAAGAGCGCGGCTCGCGGGTCGCCGATTCGATCGACGTGCCTCTCCCCAATCTGCGGCATGCCTGGGAGCACGGCCTGGCTCGGGCGCTGGGCTGGGAGAGCCCGGCCTTCGCGAGCCAGGGCCGCTGAGATGGGCTCGCCGACAAGAAGCGCGGAGGACGCCTGAATGTGCGGCGTCTTCGGGGTCGCCCTGCCGCCGGGCTCCGGCACGGAGGCGGCTGAGGTCGCCGCGCTCGGGCTCTTCGCGCTGCAGCACCGGGGCCAGGAATCGGCCGGCATCGCGGTCAGCGATCGCGAAGAGATCTTCCTCTACAAGGACCTCGGCATGATCAGCCAGGTCCTCGACGAGCGCCGCCTGCCGTCGCTACGGGGCGACCTCGCAATCGCCCACTGCCGCTACTCCACGACCGGCTCGACGATCTGGGAGAACGCCCAGCCGACGTTCCGGCGCGGGCCGCGGCGGTCGATCGCAATCGGCCACAACGGCAATCTCGTGAACACCCGCGAGCTGCTGGGCCAGCTCAAAGGCGGGCGCGCCCGTCTCGCCGCCTCGACCGACACGGAGCTCCTCACCACCCTCCTCGCCGACGAGCCCGCGACCGACACCGTCGAAGCGCTGCTGCAGCTCCTGCAGCGGGTGCGGGGAGCCTACTCGCTGGTCGTCCTCGATCGCGACCGGATCATCGGCGTTCGCGATCCGCACGGGTTCCGGCCGCTCGTCCTCGGCCGGATTCGCAACGTCGGCGCCCATGTCGACGGAGATGCGGGCACCGGGCCGTGGGCCACTGAGGGCGCGCGCGACGGCTGGGTCCTGTCGTCGGAGACGACCGGCCTCGACATCGTGGGGGCGGAATTCATCCGCGACGTGCTGCCCGGCGAGATGGTGATCCTCGAAGCGGGCCGCGAGCCGCGCTCGGTGCGGTTCGCCCCGGCCAACCCGGCCCTCTGCGTCTTCGAGCTCATCTACTTCGCCCGTCCGGACTCGTACATGGAGGGCCGCAACCTCTACGAGGTCCGGCGCCGGATGGGCATGGAGCTCGCCGGCGAGCATCCGGCCGACGCGGACCTCGTGATGCCCGTCCCGGATACCGGCGCACCCGCCGCCGCGGGCTACGCCGAGGCCTCGGGGATGCCATATCGCGAGGGCCTCGTTCGCAACCGCTACACCGGCCGGACGTTCATCCAGCCGTCCCAGACGCTGCGCCACCGCGGCGTGACCCTCAAGCTCAACCCGCTCCGGGAGGTCGTCCGCGGCAAGCGCTTGACGGTCGTCGACGATTCGATCGTGCGGGGCACGACGACCCAGCAGATCGTGGGCCTGCTTCGAAAGGCAGGCGCCGCCGAGGTCCACGTCCGGATCAGCGCCCCACCGATCTACCACCCCTGCTTCTACGGCATCGACACCCAGATCGCGACCGAGCTGATCGCAGCGACCAGCTCAGTCGAGGAGATTCGCGAGTTCATCGGCGCCGATTCGCTCGGCTACCTCTCGATCCAGGGCGTCCTCACCGCGCTGGACCTGCCCTACGACCGGTTCTGCTTCGCCTGCTTCGACGGCCGCTATCCCGAACCGGTGCCGTACGACTCGGCCAGCCGGAAGTTCATGCTCGAGGAGATCGATCTCGGGGTCGGCGCGCCGCGGGCGCCGATCGTCCTCGGCGGCCGAACGGGGAATCCATGACCGACGGAAAAGGCCCGGCGGGCCGCGAGGCGTACCGGCGGGCCGGCGTCGACGTCGCGGCCGGGGATCGGACCGTCGAGCTGTTCCGCGAGGCGATCGAATCGACCCGGCGGCCCGAGGTCGTCATCGGGGGCGGGGGCTTCGGCGGAGCGATCGCGATCCCAAGCGGCTACCGCGAGCCGCTGATCGTGTCCTCGACCGACGGGGCGGGAACCAAGACCGCGCTGGCCAGCGCGATGGGCCGCTGGGACACGATCGGGATCGACCTCGTCGCGATGAGCGCCGACGACGTGGTCTGCACCGGGGCGGAGCCGCTGGCGTTCCTGGACTACATCGCCGTCGGGCAGCTCGATCCCGATGCTGTGGCGGCCCTCGTCGGCGGGGTGGCGGCCGGCTGCCGCGAGGCGGGCTGTGCCCTGGTTGGCGGGGAGACGGCGGAGCACCCGGGACTGATGGGCCCCGGGACGTTCGACATCGCCGGAACGTGCGTGGGCATCGTCGAGCGCGACGACCTCCTCGACGGGCGGGCTGCTCAAGCGAGCGACGTCATCATCGGCCTGCCCTCGTCAGGCCTCCACGCGAACGGCTTCTCGCTCGTCCGGGCCCTGGTGACCCAGCGCGACATCCCGTACAACCGGCCGTACCAGGAGCAGCTGGCGCTGACCCTCGGCGACGCCGGGCGCGACGCGGCCATTGCGGTCGAGCCGGGCCTCGCGCTCTCGACCGTGGGCGAGGTCCTCCTGACCCCGACGACGATCTACGCCCGCCGGATCCTGGAGCTGCGCGCCGCCTTGCGGGCCGCCGGCCACGACCTTCGCGGCGTGGCCCATATCACCGGTGGCGGCCTGCCCGGCAATGTCGCGCGGATGCTGCCGCCGGATCTCGGCGCCCGCCTCGACCCCTCCCGCTGGACGATGCCGTCCGTCATGTGGCTCCTCGGGGCGCTCGGCGGGATCGACGAGGTGGAGCTCCGGGCGACCTTCAATGGCGGAATCGGGATGGCCCTGGCCGTCGCGCACGACGCGGTTCCGACGGTGCTGGCCGCGCTCCCCGACGCCGCGGTGATCGGCGAGGTCGTCGACGCGGCGACGCTGGGCGGCCGGTACTCGGAGGGCCCGCTGCAGGTGGACGTCCCGGGAGCCGAGCTCCTCGCCCGGGCATGAGCGGCCGGCTCGGGGTCGGGGTCTCGGGCGCGGGCAGCAACCTCCGGGCGCTCGTCGCCGCCGCTGACCGCGGCGAGCTCGGCGGACCGGTCGCCCTGGTCTTCGCTGACCGCGACTGCCCGGCCGTCGCGTGGGCGGCGGAACAGGGGATCGAGACCGCGCTCGTGCCGGATCTCGCGTCGAGGGATCCCGGCGCACGCGCAGCGGCCGACGCGGCGCTCTTGGACGCCCTGCGCGCCGCGGGCATCGATGCGGTCGTGCTGGCGGGCTTCATGCGGGTCGTCGGGCCCGCGGTGCTGAACGCCTACCCGGACCGGATCCTCAACACGCACCCGTCGCTGCTGCCCGCGTTCCCGGGCGGTCACGCGGTCCGCGACGCGCTTGCCCACGGCGTCGCCGTGACCGGCTGCACGGTCCATCTCGTCGACGCCACGCTCGACGGCGGCCCGATCGTCGCCCAGGAAGCGGTGCCGATCCTGCCCGGCGATACCGAGGCGACCCTGCACGATCGCATTCGAGCGGTCGAGCACCGGCTCCTCCCCCGCGCGGCCGCGCTCCTCCTGGCGGGCGCCCTCCGGCGGCCCGATGGCGGCAGACGGGTCGAGATCGACCTTCCTTTGGCCGACGCTGCCGTACCGGCGCCGCGCCGCGCGCTGCTCTCCGTGTCCGACAAGTCCGGCCTGGCCGAGTTCGCTGCAGGTCTGGTCCGCCTCGGGTTCGAGCTCGTCTCGACCGGCGGCACCGCCCGCGCCCTGCGGGAGGCCGAGTTGCCGGTCACGGATGTGGCGGCTGTGACCGGCTTCCCGGAGATGCTCGACGGACGAGTGAAGACGCTCCACCCCCGCATCCACGCCGGCATCCTGGCCGATCGCCGCTCGGCCGACCACCGGCAGCAGCTCCAGGCCGCGGCGATCGCCCCGTTCGAGGTCGTGATCGTCAACCTCTATCCCTTTGCCGCGGCCGCGGATCGCGAGGGCATCGAGCTGGATGCGCTGATCGAGGAGATCGACATCGGCGGGCCGTCGCTGATCCGGGCGGCAGCCAAGAATCACGCCTCCGTAGCGGTCGTGACCTCGCCGGATCGGTATGGCCAGGTCCTCGAAGAGCTGGAGAGGAAGGGCGCTATCACTCCGGCCCTGCGCTCGGCGCTTGCCGCGGAGGCGTTCGCGCACACCGCCGCGTACGACGCCCGGATCGCCGTCGAGCTGCCCGCGCGGATGGCGGCCGCGGGCGTCGTCCTGCCTGACTGGCCGGGCCTGCCCGGCGCGTCGGACCCGTACCCGCCGACGCTCACGATCGCTCTCGAGAAGGTGGAGGCGCTGCGCTACGGCGAGAATCCCCACCAGACGGCGGCACGGTACCGCCGGCCCGGGCCCGGCGCGGAAGCGGGCCCGTTCTCGACCGGCGAGCTACCACTCCAGGGCAAGGGGCTCTCGTATAACAACGTCCTCGATACTGCCGCGGCGGCGGTGCTCGCGCGAGGCATCGCCGAGCCCGCGTGCGTGATCGTCAAGCACACGAACCCGTGTGGTGCTGCGATCCGGGCCGACATCGGCGCGGCGTGGGAAGCGGCCCTGGCCGGAGATCCCGTATCGGCCTTCGGCGGGATCGTCGCCGTGACCCGGCCTGTCGACGCAGCCCTGGCCATCCAGCTGACCTCGATCTTCCTGGAGGTGGTCGTCGCGCCGGACTACGACGACGCCGCGCTCGAGGTGCTGGCTGCGAAGTCCAGCCTCCGCCTCCTCATCGACCCGAGTCTCGGTGCCATGCCCGACGCGTCGCGCCCGAGGCCGTCGCCGACCGGATCGATCCGGACGACCGCCGGGGCGGTGCTGGTCTCCGCGCCGGACAGCCTCGACGATGACTCGGCCGGATGGACGGTTGTGACGCGGCGGCCGCCGACGCCCGACGAGCTGGCCGACCTCGACCTCGCCTGGCTGCTGGTCCGGGGCGTCACCAGCAACGCCATCGTCCTGGTGAAGGACCGCGCCCTGATCGGGATCGGCAGCGGCCAGACCTCGCGCGTCGATGCCGCCCGCGGAGCGGTCGGGAAGGCGCGCCGGTTCGCCGGCATTGAAGCGCTCATCGGCGCGGGGTGCGCCTCGGACGCCTTCTACCCCTTCCCCGACGCGGTCGAGGCCTGCCTCGACGCCGGCGTCAGCGCCTTCGTCCAGCCCGGCGGCTCGATCCGCGACACGGACGCCATCGCGGCCGCGGACGCCGCCGGCGCCACGATGCTCCTCACCGGAACTCGCCACTTTCGCCACTAGGCGGCCTATCGTTCATCTGATGACCACCACCGCCGGCCCGAGCTCCCTCCCTGGCGGAACGGTCGCGTTCCTGATGAGCGACATCGAGGGCTCGACACAGCTGGTTGGCCGCCTCGGCGAGGCCTGGCCGGGCCGCCTGGACGAGCACTTCGCGCTGATGCGTGCGGCGGTCGCGGCGCATGGCGGAACCTGGATCTCGAGCGAAGGCGACTCCGTGTTCGCGGTCTTTCCGTCCGTTCGGGAGGCCATCGCCGCGGCGATCCATGCCCAGCGTGAGACCGGGGCCGCCGAGGGGCCGGACGGTTCCAGGCTGAAGGCTCGAATGGGCATCCACGCCGGCGAGGCGGTGCTGGGTGGACGTGACTACACCGGGATCGAGGTCCATCGCACGGCTCGCCTTGCTGCGGCCGGCCACGGCGGCCAGATCCTGGTGTCGGAGGCGGCCCGGGCGCTGACGCCCGATCCGCCGGCAGCGGGACTGTCATACCGGGACCTTGGCACGCACCAGCTCCGGGACATCCCTGCGCCGGAACGCATCCACCAGCTCGTCGGCCGCGATCTGGCGTCGGAGTTCCCACCGCTGCGGACGCAGTCGTCGAGCGTCCGGACCAACCTGCCGGCGCCCCTCACCCGGTTCGTCGGTCGCACCCGTGAGGTCCGGGAGGTCTCCGAGCTCCTGCAGCGGGACCGCCTCGTCACACTGACCGGGCCGGGCGGAACGGGCAAGACGCGCCTGGCGATCGAAACGGCGCGCAGGCTCCTTTCCGCATACGCCGATGGCGTCTGGTTCGTGGCCCTCGACGTCGTCCGCGAACCCGCCGCCGTGGTGCCCACGGTCGCCGCGACGCTCGCCGTGGCCGAGCAACCCGGCAGATCCATGTCCGAGGTCCTCATCGAGCGCCTCGCGGCGACACATTCGCTGCTCGTCCTCGACAACTTCGAGCAGGTGGTCGAGGCCGCGCCGGACATCGGGGCGCTGCTCGCGGCCGCGCCGAACCTGCGCGTCCTGGCTTCGAGCCGCGAGCCGCTGCGGATCGTGGGCGAGGCCGTTTA
Organism: Candidatus Eiseniibacteriota bacterium; assembly: GCA_035633135.1. Taxonomy (GTDB): domain Bacteria; phylum Chloroflexota; class Limnocylindria; order Limnocylindrales; family CSP1-4; genus UBA5189. The sequence continues at coordinate 1,872 of DASQFM010000054.1, read as the reverse complement.
CCCAGTCGCCCCGCTCGGCGTTCCGGCCGAACCCGGCAAGCCCACCGCCGATCAGCTCCAGGGCCTGGAGGCGGTCGACCTGTTCGTCGACCGTGCGAGATCGGTGCGCCCGGATTTCCGCCTAACCGACGCAAATGCCCCGTCCGTGGCCGCGATCTGCCGTCGGCTCGACGGTCTCCCCCTCGCCCTCGAGCTCGCGGCCGCCCGCACGAACCTGCTCTCGCCGGATCAGATCCTTGCCCGTCTCGACCAACGGCTGACGCTGCTCGCGAGCTCGCGCCGGGACCTTCCCGACCGGCAGCGGACGCTCCGTGGTGCGATCGACTGGAGCCACGACCTGCTCTCCGAGGCCGAGCGAGTGATCTTCCGGCGCTTTTCCGTGTTTTCGGGCGGCGCCGATTTCAATTCGCTGGCCGGCGTGCTCGACCCTGAGGGCGAGCTGGGCATCGACCTGCTGGACCTGGCATCGTCCCTGGTCGACCGGAGCCTGCTGCGCTCGATCCTGGACGGCGGCGACAACCGAGTTGGAATGCTCGAGACGATCCGCGAGTACGCCGCCGAACGGCTGGCGACATCCGGCGAGGAACGGATCGTCCGTGATCGCCACGCGGCACACTTCCGGCGACTGGCCGAGACAGCCCGCTACGTCCTGACGGACCCGCGCCGTGACGAGATCCTGGATCAGCTCGACCGGGAGCTGCCGAACCTCAGGGCGGCCCTGCGCTGGTCGCTCGAGGGCGGCGACCTCGACGCCGGCCTCGCCATCGCCAGCGATCTCGGCGACTACTGGGATATCCGCGGCCACAGCGGCGAGGGACGCGACGCGCTCGGGCCCCTTCTCAGAGCCGCCGCCAGCCGGCCGCCGAGCGCGCTCGCCGCGCGAGCAACGAACGTCGCCGCTACTCTCGCCGCCTGGCACGTCGACTTCGCTGCCGCTGGTGTCTTGGGCGCGGAAGCGTTACGCCTCGCCGAGGAGCTCGGCGATCCGGAACTCCTGATCGAGGCCTACGTCACCAGCGGCTGGGCCAATGTGGGCCCGCTGCCGGCGGTCGCACGCGAGCAATTTTCCCGCGCCCTGGAGCTGGCTCGGGGTCTAGGCGACGACCGCATGCTGCGCCTGCCATTGGGGGGCCTTTCGGTCGCCCTGCTCAACCTCGGCGAGCTCGACGAGGCCATGGATGTGTCCATTGAAGTGGCCGACCTCTTGGAGGAAGCTGGCGACGCCTACAACGCAACCTACGCGCGCCTCGGGATCGGGCAGATCAAGCTGCGACGCGGCGATACAGCTGGAGCGCTGGGCGAGCTGGTGGTCGCTCTACGGCGATTCCGCGATGCCGGAGCCTCCATGGGAATCGCGATGGCACTCGACGTCATCGCGCTGATCGCGATCAAGAGGGGCGATCCAGCCCGCGCTGCCCTCCTCGGTGCCTTCGCCGACAAGCTGCGTCGCGAAGCCGGCGGCGGCGGGGGATCGACCCTGATCTCGAACGACGAGCCGCCCCTCCTCCAGGCCCGCCGGTTGATGGACCCGGTGGAGTTCGACCGGGCTGTCGCGGAGGGCGAAGCCCTCGATCTCGACCAGGCTGAGCAAGAGGCGATCGCAACCGGCGAGAGCGGCTAGCTCGATCCTGTAGCGTGTGACGCGCAGCCGCGCTCACCGCCCGCTCGAGGTCCCTGCGTGCCCGACCGCTATTACCTGACGACCGCGATCGCCTATCCGAACAACCGCCCCGGCCTCCACACGCTATACGAGGTCATCGGCGCGGACGTGATCGCGCGATGGCACCGGATGAAGGGTGACGACACGCGCTTCCTCACTGGGACCGATGAGCATTCGGTCAACATCGCCGAGAGCGCGGCGGCGCTCGGCCA
>DASQFM010000053.1:0-2879 GCA_035633135.1 Candidatus Eiseniibacteriota bacterium | reverse complement strand
GAGCGTCGACCTCGCGACCGCCCGCGCGCCGCACAGCCGTCCGCAGGAGACGCCTGACCTGGCTCAGCACGGGACCATAACCATCCCCCAGCCGGTGAAGCAGCTCGGTCGAGGCTTCGATGTCGATCAACGCGAAGGTGACCTGCCCGCGCGGCAGCTTTTGCTCGGGTCGGAGCTGAGCGCCGACGAATCCGAGCGGCATGATCCCGTGCTTCTGCGCTGCCTTGAGGAGCCGCATTCGCGCTCGGTCGCGGCCGGTGTCGTCCTCGAAGTTGACGCGATTGAACCGGGCAAGCGCGTTTCGAACGTGCGCCTCGTCGTGGATCGGCAGGACCCGTCGGCCCTGGGAGTCGATATACGCAAAGGCGCTGTTCGGCAGGCGGGCACGTTCCCTCGCGCCGAGTGGTGGCATTCGCCCATGATCGGGCGTTCGTCGCGACGGCGCCAGAGGTCGGTGCGCCGGACGTCGGTCTCGAGGTGCTCGCAGGAACGGTTGCGCCGTCGCCGTCGGTCGGGCATCATGCTGGGCAACTGAATAGTTCTTATCAAGAGTGGCGGAGGGACCGGCCCGTTGAAGCCACGACAACCTACCGGCGTGGAGCCGGCAAGGTGCCAAGTCCGGGCAGGTCCTCCTGCGAGATAAGGGAATCCTTCGAGACCCTTCCGCCAGGAAGGGTCTTCTGGTCTCCGGTCCCGTCACCCATCCAGCCCAGACCACGGCGTCGCCGACGCCGCGGCCGGGCTCCCGAGGAGCCGACGATGACGACCGAGACCCTGCCGATCGCCGCGCCACTCTCTGATGGGCAGGTCGGCGCGATGCGCAGTCCCGCTCCCGGCGCGACCCCGGCGTCGACGGGCGCGCGCATCCGCGGCCTCGTCTGTCGCAACTGCCGGAGGCCAGAGGCGCTGGGACCTGCGTACGTGTGTCCGGCGTGCTTCGGGCCCCTCGAGATCGACTATGACCTGTCGGTCGTCGTCGTCGATCGCGCAACGATCGCCGCCCGGCCGGCCGGGATCTGGCGCTACCTGGAGCTCCTGCCGGTCGAGGCGCAGCCGGCGCGCAGCCTCGCGGTCGGCTCGACGCCCTTATTCGTGGCCGAGCGACTCGGTCCGGCACTCGGCATCGACCGCCTGTGGATCAAGGACGACACCCGCAACCCGACACTGTCCTTCAAGGACCGTGCCGTCGCCATTGCCACGGCCCGGGCCGCCTCCTTCGGGATCACCACCCTCGCCTGCGCCTCGACCGGCAACCTGGCCGGCGCGACGGCCGGCGCCGCGGCCGCGGCTGGCCTGCCCGCGTACGTTTTCATCCCGGCCTCGCTCGAACCGGCCAAGGTGGCCCACGCGCTGGCCTACGGCGCCACGGTTGTGCCGATCGACGGAACGTACGACGACGTCAATCGGCTGTGCATCGAGGTCGCCGACGAGACCGGCTGGGGCTTCGTGAACGTCAACCTCCGGCCGTTCTATGCCGAAGGCAGCAAGACGCTCGCCTTCGAGGTGGCAGAGGGCCTCGGCTGGCGAAGCCCTGACGTGATCGTCGCGCCGATCGCCTCGGGCGCCATGTTCGCCAAGCTGGCAAAGGGCTTCGCGGAGCTGGCGGCTGTGGGGTTGATCGAGCCGCGTCCGATCCGATTCGTCGGCGGCCAGGCGGCGGGCTGCTCCCCGGTCGCCCGAGCATGGGAGACCGGTGGCGATGTCGTTCCCGTCCGCGAGCCCGATACGTTCGTGCACTCGCTGGCGATCGGCAGCCCGGCGGACGGGCGATACGCGGTCGAGGTCGCCCGGGCGTCGGGCGGCTCAATCGAGGCGATCAATGACGTCACAACCGCTCGGGCGATCCGCGACACCGCCACGCTCGAGGGCGTTTACGCCGAGACGGCCGGCGGGGTGACCGTCGCAGCGGCTGCGGCGGCGCGACGTCGCGGCACGATTCACGACGGCGATGAGGTCGTCGTGCTCCTCACGGGCAACGGCCTCAAGACGCCGGAAGCCCGAACGCTCGGCATCGACGATTCGCCGGCGACACCCGGCCGGCCCGGCCTGGCGCCGGTCATCCCGGCAAGCTTCAGCGCATTCGAAAGGTGGCTCGACGCATGACCGCGGTCCGAATTCCTCCCGTCCTCCGGGCGTCGGCAAATGGCGCCAAGAACGTCGATATCGCCGGGGCCACCGTGCGCGAGGTGATCGACGCGCTCATCGCCGCCTTCCCGGCCACCGAGGGGCAGCTGCGAGCCGCCGACGGCGAGTTCAACCGCTTCGTCAATGTCTTCGTGAACGGAACCGATATCCGGCACCTGCAGGCGCTCGACACGCCCGTCTCCGAGCGGGATCAGCTCGTGCTGCTGCCGGCAATGGCCGGCGGCTGATCCTTCTCCGCCCAGCGGTGATGCGGCCGCTGGCTGCGTTGCCCGCCTCCGCTCGCCGGCTCACGCACGTCAAAGTGCGCTCGCCGTCGTGCTCGGCGGTCGCCTTGCCCTGGGCCGCCTGACCGCTGGGCTAGGCGCGGCGGCTCTACGCGGCACCGTTCCTGGCCCGGGCCGGATACGACGTGGGTGCGCCATGGCGGTCGGCCGCCCAGCGATGATGCGGGGGAGTCATCGATTTGCGCCCGAGGCTTCCGAGCGATGAGCGCGCGTCATCGAATTTCGGTTTGATGGCGGCGCTCGGCTCGGCAAAGACGACTGGCCCTGGTGCGCGCCGCTCTCCAGCGACGGCGCAGCGTCGCGTCGGTGTCGTCCGCGAAAAATCGATGCGCGGCCGGCATCACCGCCCGCCTGCCGCGAAAAATCGATGCGCGGCCGGCATCACCGGTGGTTCCGAGCAGCCCTACGCGCCGCGTGAGCGGCGGCCGCCGAGGAGATTCAGGTCGAACT
>DASQFM010000052.1:0-1582 GCA_035633135.1 Candidatus Eiseniibacteriota bacterium | reverse complement strand
TGACGCCGCGGCATCGGATCGTCTACGAGCTCTCCGAGCTGCAGCTCCCGACGCTGTCCCGCGGAACGACCGCCGCGGTCTACACCAACGTGACGGCGGACCACCTCGATCGGCACGGCAGCCTCGAGGGCTACCGCGACGTCAAGCGCCGGCTGGCGGAGCTCGTCGACCCGGCCGGGGCGCTCATCCTCAACGCCGAGGACCCCGTGGTCCACTCGTACGGGGAGCTGGGCACCGCGCCGGTGATCCTCTACCAGCGCGAACGGCCGGCCCATGGTGGCGTCGGCGTGGTCGATGACTGGATCGTGGCCGAGGGCGTGAATCGCATCGTCGGCCTTGGCGGAGGCCCGGCGGCGACGGGACCGAGCGGCCGGATCCTGCCGATTGCCGAGCTCGCGATCCCCGGCCGGCACAATCTGTCGAATGCGCTCGCCGCAGTCGCCGCGGCCCTTGCATTCGGGGTCGATCCGGACGGGATCCGGCGCGCCACCGCCGCTTTCACGGGCGTCGAGCATCGCCTCGAGGAGGTGGCGATCGTCGACGGCGTCCGCTTCGTCAACGATTCACAGGGCACCCAACCCGACGCCGTGATCGCCGCGCTCCGGGCGTTCGAGCCGCCGCTCGTCCTGATCGCCGGCGGGCGCGACAAGGGGGTCGACCTCACGGAGCTCGCTGCCGTCGCGGGCGAGCGCGCGGCCGCGGCCGTGCTCATCGGCGAGACGGCGCCGGCCCTCGACGCCCTGTTCCGCGAAGCGGGCGTCGCCCATCTCGAGCGCGCTTCGTCCCTCGAGGCCGCGGTCGAACGCGCCGACAACCTGGCCCGCGAGCTCTGGCAGGAGGGTCGGGGCGGCCTCGCGACCGTGCTCCTGAGCCCGGCCGCGGCGAGCTTCGACATGTTCACCGACTACGAGGCACGGGGCCGGGCCTTCAAGGTCGCGGTCAGCGAGCTGCAGCGACGTCGGAAGGACGAGGCCTGATGGCCGTCATCGGCCGTTCCGGTGGCCAGCCCGCGGCCGGGCGCCTGGGTGGCGCAGGTCGGGCCGTTCCCGCCGGGGCGCCGACGGCGGCGGAGCGGAAGCGCGCGACAGCGGCCCGGCCGCCGGCACGAGCCAAGGCCAACGTGCTCCGGCGCGATCGGCACCAGCCCGAGTACATGATCCTCGTCGCGGTCGTGACGCTCGCGGCGATCGGCATCCTGATGGTCTATTCGTCATCCGCGATCCGGGCCTACATCTCGCGTGACGACGCGTTCGCGATCGTCGGGCCGCAGATCGTGTGGGCCGCGATCGGCCTGCTGGCGATGGCCGTGATGATGCGGCTCGACTACCGGCTCCTGCGCCTGGCCTCCGTGCCGTTCTTTGCCGCGGCGGTCGCCCTGCTGGTGCTGGTGTTCGAGCCGTCGCTCAACCGGGTGGTCGGCGGCTCCGCGCGCTGGCTGGTGCTGGGTCCGCTGCCGGCGATCCATCCCGCCGAGATCGCCAAGCTCGCGTTGACGGTCTACCTCGCCCACTGGCTGGCGAGCCGCGGAACGCGGATCTCCGGCTTCCGATCGGGGACCCTGCCGTTCCTGCTGATCACGGTG
>DASQFM010000051.1:0-9245 GCA_035633135.1 Candidatus Eiseniibacteriota bacterium | reverse complement strand
ATTCCATGAGGGCCTCCGCGGGGCCCGGGAGGCCCAGCCGGGTCGTGCGCACGCCGCCGGGCCCGGTGAGAGTCACCAGCCGATTCGCAGCAAGCAGCTCGCGGATCCGGGAGATCTGCTGGTCCCGTCCGATGAACCTGGTGAGTTGGGTGGGCAGGTTGTGAGGCCGGGCGTCGAGCGTGCGGGGCAGCGGGAAGTCCTGCTCCAACCCGTCAATCACCAGCTCGTGCAAGCGCTCCGGCTGCGTGAGGTCCTTCAGACGGTGGAGGCCCAGATCTCTCAGCCCGAGTCCGGGGGGAAGGCTGTGCTCGACGAGACCCCGCGTGGCGTCCGAAAGGAGGACCTGCCCGCCGTGCGCGGCCGCAGCGATCCGCGCGGTCCGGTTGACGTCGAGCCCGAGGTAGCTGTCGCCGGCGAGGATCCCCTCACCGGTGTGCAATCCCATCCGGACCCGCACCGTGTCCCCGCCGGCCCGCGGTTCATCTGCCAACTCGCGTTGGGCTCGGGCCACGGCGCGGACGGCGCCTTTGGGGGTGGGGAACACGGCGAAAAAGGCGTCGCCCTCTGTGCTCACTTCCCATCCATGGCCCGCGGCGATCGCCGCCCGGACGATGGCATCGTGCCGCTTCTGAACGTCCCGGTATCGCTCACCGAGGCGCTCCAGTAGCCGGGTCGAGCCCTCGATGTCAGTGAATAGGAAGGTGACGGTTCCTGTGGGAAGGTGTTGCATCTTCCAGTCGTCTCGATCCTATGGAGGGAGTCCGAAGGATAGGTGTCTTCGGGACCCGCCGGCGCATGTTCGATACGTCGTTTTGACGCCTCGCTGGGCCGTCGGCTGCGACACTGTCGCGGGAGGTGTGGATGGCCCAATCGCGGAAGAGGAGTGGCGCTGGCGCCGCTAAGGACCGTGCCCGTCGGCACGACGACGGCAGCGACGGCGACGAAGGCCGCACGATCGAGGAGACGGCCCATGACCACCTGCGGGCTGCGGTGGGAGGCCTCTTCGTGGGCTTACCGCTCCTCTGGACGATGGAGATGTGGGACCACGGCGCCACCCAGCCGCCACTGAATCTGCTGTTGCTGTTCGGGCTTGGGTTCGCGATCGTCGTCGGGTTCAACGCTGTCAGCGGCTTCCGCCGCGAACGAACCTGGGTCGACCTCCTCGTCGATGCCGTGGAGGGCATGGGGCTCGCGATCGTGGTCGCGGCGGCGATGTTGTACGTGCTGGGCCGCTTGGAGCCGCAACTCGGCCTGCCGACGATGGTCGGCCGAATCGGCCTGCTGTCGATCCCGGTCGCGTTCGGTACGGCCCTGGCCGCGACGGTGCTCAGCGAGCCGGAGGAGGGCGGCGGTCGAGAGCCGGTCGGGCCGATCGGCCGGTTGTTCGTGGCGGCGGGAGGCGCACTCTACTTCGCGCTCAACGTGGCCCCCACGGACGAGGTCCGGGTACTGGGCTCCGAGGCCGACGTCCCGCTGCTTCTCGTGGTCATCGTCGCGAGCCTCGTCATCAGCCTCGCCATCGTATTCGTCGTGGAACTGCCGGGAGGGCGCGGCGGATCGATAGCAGACTCGCGCGGCGACGGCCCGATCGACAAGCCGGTGGGTGAGACTGTCGCCGCCTATGCGATCGCCCTGCTCGTGTCGCTCGTGCTCATCTTTTCGTTCGGGCAGAGTGACGGTCTCGGGCTGCGCGCCCTCGCCGGGTACGTGGTGATGCTTGGGACGCTGGCGTCCTTCGGCTCGGCCGCCGCTCGACTGCTGGTCGGCGGCGAGTCTGGGGAGGGGGAGGGGTCCACGGCATGAACCGCAACTGGCTCGAATGGGCGGTCCTCGTCATCAGCGTCGCGTTGGTGGTCGGGCTCGTCGGCTATCTGCTCGTCTCGGGGCTCACGAACGGCGGACCCGCGATGATCCGCCTCGAGGTCATCGCCGCTGAGGCGGCGGACGGACCGGACGGCGGCTGGCTCGTCCCACTGACCGTTCGCAACGACGGCGGAAGAGCGGCGGCCTCGATTGTCATCGAGGGGACCGCGATAGTCGCCGGCTCGGAGCAGTCGAGCGAGCTCACCGTCGACGTCCTCGCGGCCGGCAGCGAGGTCAATCTGGTCCTCGGATTCAGCGGCCGGCCGGAGGGCGAGGTCCGGGTCAGGGTGGTGGGATTCGAGACCCCCTGAAGCCCGTGCGCGAGGCCCGGGGCCGCGTGACGGCCGGGTCTTCGGCGGTACCCCGGCTATAGGCCCAGATGGAGCCGCAGGGCCTCGTCGATGTCGAGCATGGTGGCGTTGGGGACGACGCCCATCCGGCCGCCCACCCGCTCCACCGCGATCGACCTGACCTGCTCAGCCTGCGCCTTGGAGTCGCGATCGAGCCCCGTCTCCGCGGCTGGAAGCAGAACCTGGAACGGGTAGACGCGTTCGACGTTCGATGTCACCGGAACGACCGTGATGACGCCGCGACCGAGTCGTCCCGCCGTCGCGTTGGCTGCGTCGTTGCTGACGATCACTGCGGGCCGGCGCTTGCTTGCCTCGGACCCACGGGCGGGATCGAGATCGACCGAATGGATGTCGCCGCGCCGCATCACGACCTGAGTCCGTCGCCGGTCGTCGATTCCCAGAGGGCGCCATCGTCCTGAGCGGCCCATTCCTCCCACGCCGCCTCATACGTCCCGCTCAGTTCAGCCGTGCGCAGCAGCCGAACGGCTCGATGGAGCGCGGCCGATCGAGATTCGAGCCCCTGCTCCTTGGCGTATTCGTCGAGGAACTGGACGTCTTCGCCCGGTAGGCTAACGCTGACCTTCATACTGCGATGCTACCATCGGTAGGGCACGGGTAGCAAACGTGGTCCCACCCTTCGCGTGTCAAGCATACTTGACACCATGTCAGCCTCGGTATACATTGCCTCATGTCAAGGACGCTTTACATGGGAGTCGGGCATGTCATTCGAAGAGAAGGGAACGTGGCTATATGGTGTGATCGCCGTCGCCCTGCCTGCCATCTACTTCGCGACCATCCTCGGGCAGGTGCCGAACACGGCGGTGACCGAGATCAACTATCAAGGGCCGCTCCTTGCGGCTATCGGCGCCGCGATCGCCCTGGCGATCGTGGGCATGATCGCGATCGGGATCGCCATGCCCAAGGAGGCCGGCAAGTCCGACCAGCGGGACAAGGAGATCAATCGGCTGGGGGAATACGTCGGCGGTACCGTCCTCGCTCTCGGCATGGTCGTGCCGCTCGGGCTCGCGATGGCCGAGGTTCCCCACTTCTGGATCGCCAACGCGATGTACCTGGCCTTCGTCGTCGCGGCGACCTGTGGAACGACCGTGAAGCTCGTCCTCTACCGCCGCGGCTTCTGAACCATGGGAAAGCCGACCAAGGTCACCAATGACATCCGACGCGTTCGGTTCGCCAACGGCGAGATGACGCAAGCGGAATTGGCGGATCGAATCGGGGTCACTCGCCAGACCATCATCGCCGTCGAGCAGGGTCGCTACTCGCCATCCCTCGAGATGGCGTTCCAGATCGCTCGAGTGTTCCGCGTGCCGCTCGACGAGGTCTTCCATTACTCGGACACGCAGGAATGACGGGGAGAACATCATGAACGCCATCGAGCGGGACACCCGAGATGACCGCGATCGCCTGCCTTCCCGCGCAGGCGCCAACGAGACACCCTCTGTGTCAGTAGAGCCCGACCGAGCGCCGCGACTCCCACCCCGCTGGTTCGTGCGTCTTGCCTGGGTGGTGCATCGGGCAATCTACCGGTTCACCGGCGGCCGAAGAGGCCTCTGGCCGCCGAAGCCCGGCAAGTGGGGGGCGATGCGCCTGGCGACCGTCGGGCGCCGGTCCGGCAACGAACGCATCGCAATCCTCGGCTACTACGAAGATGGCTCGAACCTGATCACGATGGCCATGAACGGCTGGGCCGATGGCGAGCCGGCCTGGTGGCTCAACCTCCAGGCGCATCCGGACGCCACGGTCGAGCTGAAGGCGGGACCCCGCGCGGTGCGCGGACGCGCGGCGCAGGGCGACGAGCGTGCGCGCCTGTGGGCCAGGTGGCGCGACTTCGGCGACGACGTCGACGCCTATGCCACCCTGCGGTCGTCCGAGACGGCGGTCGTCGTGCTGGAGCCGCGACCGGACAGCGGGCGCTGACGGCTGGCCGGGGTCGATCGCGCAGAAGCCGTCAACGGCGGGCAGCGACGCCTGGGTCATAGAGCTCGGCCGAGGCCAAGTAGCCGTCGCCGCCGGCAACAAGTACCGTGCCGTTCGGAAGGAGCGTGGCCGTGTGGTTTGACCGGCCCTGCCCCGTGACCGGCGCTGCGGCCCACGTCCTGGTGCGTGGGTCGTAGAGCTCCGCGCGCATATGGTCATTGGGGACGCCGCCCACGACCAGCACCGTGCCGTCGGGCAGCAAGGTGGCGGTGAACGTCCCGAGGCGCAAATCGATCATCGACCCGGTTTCGCTCCAGATACCGGTGCTCGGCTCGTACAGCTCAGCGGTGTTGGATTCCTCGTAGCACGCGACGAGCACTGTGCCGTCGGGCAGCAGCGTGGCCGTGAAGTGGTGGCGGCCCTGGATCATTGATCCGGTGGTGGTCCAGGTGCCAGTGCTCGGATCGTACAGCTCGGCGGAACTGGAGGAGCGTACGGAGCCCGCGACGAGCACTTTGCCGTCGGGCAGCCGAGTGGCCGCGTGGTAGACGCGTCCACGAATCATGCTTCCGGTGGTGCTCCACGAACCGGTGGCGGGATCGTAGAGCTCGGCCGAGGCCAGCATAACGTCGGCTTGGAAGCCGCCGGCGACCAGGACTCTGCCGTCCGGTAGGAGCGTAGCCGTATGCCCTCTGCCGTGGGCCTCGATCATGGCCCGCGTAGCGGTCCACGTTCCGGTGCTCGGATCGTAGAGCTCGGCGGAAGCGATCGCGTTGCCTCCGGCATCGCCCCCGACTACAAGGACCCTGCCATCGGGCAACCGCGTGGCGGTGTGCTTGTCGCGGGCATCGATCATGGACCCGGTGGCGGTCCACGTTCCGGTGCCCGGATCGTAGAGCTCGGCGGAAGCCGAGGCCGAGGCGGCCGAGACCGAGGCCGAGTCGCCCCCGGCTACCAGGACCATGCCATCGGGCAGCAGCGTGGCGGTGTGGCCCTCGCGGCGCTCGGTCATGGACCCCGTGGCGGTCCACGCCCCCGCCGCGCCCGCCGCGCCCGCCGTGGCCTGCGGCGTGGGCGACGCAACGGCGGTTGGCACGGCCGAGGGTCCGATGGTGGGCGTCGCGCTCGGACCGCCGACCGCGGGCTGGCCGGATCTGATCAGGTAGAGCGTCCCGCCGACCGCGAGCACGCCGATGACGGCGGCTGCGGCGATGCGACTGTAGGTGTTCATCGTCGAGAACCTCCACGGCATGCCTCGGGCGCGCGCCTGTTGGGTATGGTCGATCTCGTCGAGGGCGGCATCGATCACCCGATCGGCGAGTTCGTCCGTGCCCTCGACGAAGAAGGCGTCAAGAAGGCGGTCGAGCTCTCGCTGGTCGGTCATCGGGGTCGCCCTCCGGCCACCGCGACAGGGCGCTCGTCGGCCTCGATGGCCGCGCGCATCGCGCGATGGGCGTAATGGAGTCGGGATCGGGCCGTCCCCACGGGGATCCCGAGTCGCTCGGCGATCTCGGTCGGGGTCAGGCCCAGGTAGTGGGTGAACACGAGGATCGCCCGCTGATCGGGCGGCAGTCGTCGGAAACCGCGCTCGAGTCGATCGCGGTCATCGATGGACAGTGCCTCGTCCACGCCGGCGGGTCCGTCGACGGGAAGGACACGGACATTCGCGATCCACGACTTCCAGCGGCGCGCCTCCGCGTAGCTCGCGTTGACGAGCAGGCGTTGGAGCCAGGCGTCGAAGCGGTCCGGATCGCGGAGACCGGGCAGCTCTCGCCAGGCGATCACCAACGTCTGCTGCACGGCGTCCTCGGCCCGTCCGACGTCCCGGAGGATCCGCTGGGCGATCCCCATGAGCCGATCGCCATGCGTCCGGGCCAGGATGGCGAAGGCCTCCCGGTCACCACGCTGCGCCTGCTCGACGAGATCGCGATCCAATCCTCGTCCTCCGCGGCGTCCATCGGGGACGCCTTCCGACTCTACTGAGTCGCCGGCGGAGCCGCGCGTTCGATATTCAGATGGTTGTGCGGTGGTGGATCGTCTCGCCGATTGACAGTTATCAGCTATTCAGGCCTTGTGCGCCCGAATAGCTGCCGCCGCCTGTTCGTCGAGCGTGGGAACAGCTGCTGTCTGAAGTCATCACCTATACTCGCGCTCGCGCCGACATAGCTCAGCGGTAGAGCAGCTGTTTCGTAAACAGCAGGTCCTCGGTTCAAATCCGAGTGTCGGCTCCAGCCCTCGTTCCCGTTCAGAATCGCCAGTTCAGGCTGCGAATCTGGTCGCTTGCGTCTGCCACAACGTTGAAGGCCTGCTAATTGAGCGACTTCGACGTTCCCCGCTCGCCGTCTCGTGCTCGCTAGGGGCCCCTCGCTCGCGGAGCACAGGCCGCGCAGCGTGAGCGATGGGTGCGGGGATCCGGGGCGTCGACGCCGGGGCTTCGGCCCGCCATGATCAGGTAATGACCACCAAGCAGCGCATGGTCGGCAGGCGGCCTCGTTGAGCGCCAACCACGCCGCCCGCACCCTCGTCGGCCGCGACGCCGAGCTTGGCGCGCTCGAAGATGCGCTTGCGGGAGCGTTCGAAGGTCGCGGCGCGCTCGTGCTGCTCTCCGGTGAGCCGGGGATCGGAAAGACCACGCTCGCGGACGAGATCGCCGCGATCGCAGGTGGGCGAGGCGCCGACGTGCTTTGGGGCCGCGCATGGGAATTCGGCGGCGCGCCGGCTTATTGGCCCTGGGTCCAGGCCCTCAGAGGCCTGCTCCGTTCCACCGATCCCGACGGCCTGCTGCGCGACCTTGGAGCCGGGGCTGCCGAACTCGCCCAGTTGTTACCGGAGATCCAGGAGCGGTCCCCGACCGTCGCCACCCGGGCGGCAACTGATGATGACGGCGCCCGTTTCCGCCTGTTCGATGCCGTCCTCCAGCTTCTTCGATCGGCCTCGGCCAAGCGACCGCTCGTACTCATCCTCGATGACCTTCACGCGGCCGACGCGTCGTCGATCCTCCTGCTGCGGTTCCTCGGCGCCGGTCTCGCCGGCGCGCGCGTTCTGGTCGTCGCCGCCTACCGCGATTCGGAGCTGCCCCGCGACCACCCGATACGCACGGCCGTCGCCGACCTCGCGCGCCTCCAGAGCACAAGCCGGCTTCGGCTTCGGGGTCTTGCCGCACCACAGGTAGCGGGCATCATCCGTGCGGTGGCCGGGGTGGAGGCAGAACCAGCGCTCGTCGCCACGATCCGGGATGCGACCGAAGGCAATCCGTTGTTCGTCGGCGAGATCATCCAGCTCCTTGCAGCGGAGGGGCGGCTGGATCCGCACGGAGCGTCCGACGAGCCAGCAACGCTGACCATCCCGGAGAGCCTCCGCGACGCCATCGAGCGCCGGATCGAACGCCTCGGCGACGTGACGCTAAAGCTCCTCGAACCGGCCTCGGTGCTCGGTCGCGACTTCGCCCTCCGGCCGCTGGCGCTGCTTTCAGGTCTCGTCGAGGACGACGTCCTCGATCGGCTCGAGCCGGCTCGGGAGGCGGGCATCCTCGTCGAGATGCGTGGGGGTGTAGGCGGCTTCCGATTTGCCCACGCACTCACGCGCGACGCGATCTACCAGGGACTGCCTGCCGCTCGCCGACGCCGCCTGCACTTGCAAGCCGGCGCGGTCCTCGAGCGGGTCCACGTCGCCGATCCAGAGCCGCACCTCGCCGAGCTCGCCCACCACTTCCTGGCCGGCGGAGACTCGGAGCCGGGGCGGGCAATCGAGTACGCCCGCCGGGCCGCGGAGCGCGCCATTCGCCAGCTCGCCTTCGAGGAAGGCGTCCGCCTATTCGCCGCCGCCCTCGACGCGCTCGAGCGGTCGCCGGACGAGACGGTCCGGTGCGACATCCTCCTCGCGCTCGGGGACGGTCAGGCGCGCGCGGGCGACCCGAGGGCGCGGGACACGTTCGAGGAAGCCGCAGAGATCGCACGTCGGCGAGGCCTGGCCGATCGCCTCGCCAGGGCGGCTCTCGGATTCGGCGGCCGGTTCGTCTGGGAGGCGTCGCGCGAGGACCGTCGTCTCGTGCAGCTCCTCGGCGATGCGCTGGAGGCCCGCCCCGAGGGGGATGATCCCCTCCGCGTCCGGCTAACGGCCCGACTGGCGGCGGGCCCGATGCGAGACCAGACCGACTGGCGACCGCGAGACGAGCTCAGCCAGCGGGCCGTCGAGGCGGCACGACGTCTGGGCGACCCGGCGACGCTCGCCTACGCCCTGGACGGTCGCTATGCAGCGGTCTGGCGCCCCGACAACGTCGCGGAGCGGATCTCGATCGCCACCGACCTGATCGCCGCCGCCGAGGCGGCCGGCGACCGGGAGCGCACGCTCCAGGGACACCATTACCGCTGCCTCGCGCGACTCGAGATCGGCGATATCGACGGCTGCCGCGCAGACGCCGACGCGCAGCGACGTATCGCCGCCGAGCTGAGGCAGCCTTCCCAGCTGTTCTACGCGCGCACGACCGACGCGACCCTCGCGGCGCTCGCGGGGCGCTACGCAGAAGCAGAGTCGCTCATCGGCGACGCCCAGGCGGAGGGAGCGCGAGCCGAAAAGGCGATGGCGGTTATCTACAGGATCATCGGGCTTCACGCCATTCGCCGCCTACGCGGCCGGCTTGGCGAGATCGCAGGCGACGTCGCGACGCTCGTCGAGCGGTTTCCCACGTACATCGTCCTGCGCTGTGTGCGCGTGGACACCCTCGTTCGGCTCGGTCTCGCCGATGAGGCCCGACATCAGCTCGCTGCCCTGGCTGGCAACCGGTTCGCCGTATTGCCCCGCAACGACGAGTGGGCATACGGTATGGCGTTGCTGGCGGAGGCGGCGGTCGCTCTGGGTGAGCACGCGACCTGCGAGGCGATCGACGAACTCCTCGCCGAGATGGCCGGGAGGGTAGCGGTAAGTCCACCGGACGCTTGCTTCGGCGCGGTTGACCGCGCGCGCGGCCTCCTCGCCTTGGCCCTTGGGCGACCCGAAGAGGCACGCGAGCGGTTCGAGGCCGCGCTCAGCCTCGACGACCGGCTCGGCGCTCCGGCGTTGGGGGCCGAGAGCCGCCTCGCGTTCGCCGGGCTGCTCTTT
>DASQFM010000050.1:0-10056 GCA_035633135.1 Candidatus Eiseniibacteriota bacterium | reverse complement strand
CTGATCCTCGACGGCCAGCGCGGTTCGATCGACGAGCAGTACGAGAACGCCCGCGAGACCGCGCAGCACGTCGCGGCACTGGTGGCCTCCGGGTGGGGGATCGTGATCACCCACGGCAATGGCCCGCAGGTCGGGTTCATTCTGCTTCGTTCGGAGCTCGTGCCGGCCGACGCTCCGGTTCCACGCCTGAGCCTGGAGATGTCGGTGGCCGACTCGCAGGGCGGCATCGGCCACATCCTCGGCCAGGCACTGCTGAACGAGCTTGCCGCCGTGGGCCACCCGGATCGCGTCGTCTGCGTGCTCACGCACGTGGTCGTGGATGCTGCAGATCCGGCCTTCGCCGTGCCGACCAAGCCGATCGGACCGTTCTACTCGAAGGCCGAGGCGGGCGACCGGGCCAGCCGCAACGGCTGGTCGATGGTCGAGGACTCGGGCCGCGGCTACCGGCGGATCGTGGCCTCCCCCGAGCCGCTCCGGATCGTGGAGTCGGACCAGATCCGGGCGCTCGTCGAGGCGGGCTTCATCGTCATCGCCGTGGGCGGCGGCGGGATCGCCGTCGTCGAGACCGCGCCCGGCGTCTACCGGGGCGTCGAGGCGGTGATCGACAAGGATCGCGCTTCGGCGCTCCTTGCCGCCAGCCTCGAGATCCCATTGCTCGTGCTGTCGACGGGCGTGGAGCGCGTGGCCATCCATTTCCACCAGCCCGACGAGCGGTGGCTCGATCAGATGACCGCCGCGGAGGCCGCCGCCTGGCTGGCCGCCGGCGAGTTCCCGCGCGGCAGCATGGGTCCCAAGATCGAGGCGGCCATCCGCTTCCTCGAGCGAGGCGGCAAGGAGGTCCTCATCACGACGCCGGCCGCGCTGGAGCGCGGAATACGCGGCGAGACTGGAACCCGGGTGACGTCGGATCAGCAAGGAGGGATCGATGGCCAAGGTTGACGCGGAGCCGTATCCATTTGAGTTCACGCTGGATCACACGGCGCTCGTGATGATCGATTTCCAGCGCGACTTCGTGTATCCGGGCGGGTTCGGTGAATCGCTCGGCAATGACACGTCGCTGCTCCTGAAGGCCGTCGGGCCGGCGCAGAAGGTGCTCCTGGCCGCGCGCGACGCCGGCATGTTCGTGATCCACACCCGCGAGGGCCATCGCGAGGACCTGTCCGACCTCCCGCGGGCGAAGCACGACCGGGGCAACCCGTCCCTGCACATCGGCGAGGAGGGGGCCATGGGCCGGCTTCTCGTCCGCGGCTCGTACGGCCACGACATCGTCGACGAGCTGTACCCCATGCCCGGCGAGCCGGTCGTGGACAAGCCCGGCAAGGGCGCGTTTTACGCGACCGACATCGATTCGATCCTCAAGAACCGCGGTATCCAGAAGCTGGTTATCTGCGGCGTGACCACCGAGGTCTGCGTCAACACCAGCGCCCGGGAGGCCAACGACCGGGGCTACGACCCGATGATCCTCGAGGACTGCGTGGCGTCCTACTTCCCGGAGTTCCAGCGCGTCGCGCTCGAGATGATCAAGGCCCAGGGCGGCATCGTTGGCTGGGTGAGCGACTCGGATCGGTTCCTGGTCGGGCTCGACCAGGGGCGCAGCGAGAAGGCCGGCATGGCGACGGCCGGAGCCGCCATGGTCTGACGGGATCGGCGAGGGAGCCCGAACGATTCCAAGCAGTGGACGGATGGAGGGATCGATGCAGGCGGAATCAGCGAAACCGAGGCTTTGGGTACCAGGCGACTGGAATGCGTTCTTCGGGTTGGGCACGAACGTTCTGCTGAACGTCCTGGTGCTCTCGTCACTGATGTTGTTCGTCGTCGGCCTGCCAAGCGACACGGTCTTCGGGCGGATCCTGCCGGCGCTGGCCATCGCGCTGCCGCTCGGCAACATCTTCTACGCCTTCCTGGCGTACCAGCTGGCGAAGAAGGAAGGCCGCGACGACGTGGCCGCGATGCCCTACGGGCCGAGCGTGCCGCACTACTTCTTCGTGACCTTCGTGATCATGCTGCCGGTCCTCGGCAGGACCGGTGACGTTCTCAAGGCCTGGGAGGCCGGCCTCGCGTGGGCCTTCCTCATCGGCGTGGTCGTGCTCATCGGCGCGTTCATCGGGCCCACGATCCGGAGGTACACGCCGCGTGCGGCGATGCTCGGGACGCTGGCCGGCATCTCGATCGCGTTCATCTCGATGAGCGCCGCGTTCGAGATGTTCAACGCGGCCTGGATCGCGCTGGCGACCTTCGCGATCATCCTGCTGTCGTGGACCGCCGGCGTCCGCCTGCCGTTCGGAATCCCGGGCGGTCTCGCCGCGATCATCGTCGGCACCGTCATCGGCTGGCTGTCGTACGCGGTCTTTGGCTGGACCGGGCTCAGCCCTGCCGCCGTCACCGACTCCTTCCAGCAGTTCGGGATCCATCTGCCGACACCCGGCAGCGAGGTCCTGAGCGGCCTGTCGGACGCGCTGCCCTTGCTCGTCACGGCCATTCCGCTCGGCGTCTACAACTTCACCGAGGGCATGAACAACGTCGAGTCGGCCTCGGTGGCCGGCGACAACTACAACCTCCGCCACATCCTTCTGGCGGACGGCATCGGCGCCGTGGTCGGGTCGTTCCTCGGCTCGCCGTTCCCGCCGGCCGTGTACATCGGCCATCCCGGCTGGAAGGCCGTCGGCGGCCGGATCGGCTACTCGCTGGCCACCGGCGTTGTCATCGCGGCGATCTGCCTGTTCGGGCTCGTCGGCCTCTTCCTGGCCGTCATCCCGCGGGCGGCGTTGTTTCCGATCCTGCTCTTCATCGGCCTCGTGATCGGGTCGCAGGCGTTCCAGTCCACCAAGGCGAAGTACGCCCCGGCGATCGTCCTCGCGATCGTCCCCAACATCGCCCAGTGGGCAAAGACCCTCGTCGACGGCGCGCTCGGTGCCGCCGGCACCAACGTCGCGACCGTCGGCTACGACGCGCTGGGCAACCAGGGCGTCCTGTACGCCGGCCTCGAACGGCTCGGGGCGGGCGCCGTGCTGGCCGGTCTCGTCCTCGGCGCGATCGCGGTGTTCGTGATCAATCGCGAGTACAGCCGGGCGATCGTGTACACCCTGATCGCCGCTCTGCTGTCCCTCGTCGGGCTCATCCATGACCCGGCAGGGTTGATCTTCGCCAACGTCAACGGTGCCTGGCAGATCCGGGCACCCGAGCCGGTGTGGATCGGGTACGTGCTCGCGGCGGTTGTCATCGCGACGGCCGCCTGGCGCGAGCGGGCCCTGACCATGGGCGCGATGCGCGACGCGGTGATGACACCGCCCGAAGCGGAGCCGGAGCCGAGCATGGCCTGACATCTTTCGAGAGCCAAAGCCGAGGCGCGGGTCCGTCCTCCGGCCCCGCGCCTCTTCGTTTCCCCGCTCCGCAACGTCCGCGCGAGCCAGGCACCAGGAGGAATCGCCCTTGTCTACGCTCCTGTTCGTCAACGGCACCCTGATGCGGGGCCTGAAGCTGAACCCCAATCTCGACGGGGCCACCTTCCTCGGCGAGCTCCGAACCGCTCCGAAGTACCGGATCTACTCAATCGGCGACGTCCACCCCGGCATGTTCGAGGTCGCCGAGGGCGGCATCTCCGTGCCAGGGGAGCTGTACAACCTGCCCGACGAGGTCTGGGCCCGGGTCGAGGCCGGGGAACCGCCTGGGCTCTACCGGGGCCCGGTGGAGCTCGCCGACGGGCGGGTCGTGCCCGGTATCCTG
The DNA here is from genome assembly GCA_035633135.1 of Candidatus Eiseniibacteriota bacterium. Taxonomy (GTDB): domain Bacteria; phylum Chloroflexota; class Limnocylindria; order Limnocylindrales; family CSP1-4; genus UBA5189. The sequence continues at coordinate 6,333 of DASQFM010000050.1, read as the reverse complement.
TTCCCAAGAGACATGGCCGAGGGCGTCCATCGCGACATCACGGAATTCGGCGGATGGCGGGAGTACTGGGCCTCACTGGAGGCCGCGTCCGCGACCAGTTGACGCGGTGCGCCGCGCTTTTATGTCAAAAGTTCACGCAGCGGACCTCGTGCCCCCGGGGACAGGGCGCCTTGTGACACTTGTTCGCCGGCCGGGCATCTGTCGGAATGCGGGTCTTCCGATCGGCAACCGAGTTCCGGTGCGGGACTTTTGTCCGGAAACGCGGCCACAACTCAGGATGCCGACCGCGTGGGGCGTAGCCGGTCTGCCGTTGCTCCCGCGTGGGGTAGCTCGTCGGCCGTGGCTCGCGCGGCGTGGGCCGTCCGCCTTGGCGGGCGCCGCGCGCATCCCTGCCATCTCGACACCCAGGGACGACTAGGCGAGCTGTGAGGCGCATCGCCGCGTCAGAAGTGCTCACACCACGCGCGCGTCGTCCACGGAATGTCCCGAGCCACGCTCGTGGCGGGATGAATTGGCTGACTGCAACCGACAGTCCGCCGCCCGCTCGCGCCCATCAAGCGCCTAAGCGTCCTCCGATGTCGATCTGGCAGGAACGCGAGGCGGTGCGGCGCCGGGCGACGCGTGGCAGCGCGCCGCAGGCTGAGAAGCCCCGAATGTTGAACGGTTCGGAGGCTGCGACCGTCGTAGGGTGATAGCGCGGCCGCTCGGTCGCGCCGCCGATGGAGCAGCCGGTGCAGCGCGATGTCGTGGAAGCGGCGCGGAGCGGGGATCACGAGGCCTTCGAGGCCCTCGCGATGGCTGCGGGCGATCGCGCCTTCGCCGTCGCGTTCCTCATCCTTCGCGACCGGCAGCGAGCCGAGGATGCCGTCCAGGAAGCGCTCGTCCATGCATGGCGAGAGCTGCCCGGATTGCGGGATCTAGAACGGTTCGACGCATGGCTCTATCGGCTGGTCGTGAACGCCTGCGCCGATGAAGGTCGGCAGCAGCGCCGTTGGTCGACGGAGGTCCGGATGATCCGGTCCGAACCGACGACCGACGACGGCACCAGCTCCCTGGCGGATCGAGACCAGCTCGAGCGCGGCTTCAGGCGCCTGAAGCCCGAGCAACGGTCGGTCGTGGTTCTCCACTTCTACGTCGGGCTGCCCGTGCCCGAGATTGCCGAAACGCTCGGCATCCCGGCGGGCACGGTGAAGTCCCGGCTCCACTACGCGACGGCCACGCTGCGCGCCGCCCTCGAGGCGGACGCGCGGGGGACCATCGCGAGCAATGGACGGACAGCATGACCCGAGATCGATCGGTCGACGGGCGAATCAGCGCGTGGCTCTTCGCGGAGGCACCGGACCAGCTACCCGACAGGGTGCTGAAGGCGACCTTCGAGCGGACGCGGCCGACCCGCCAGCGCCGAGCCTTCCTCGGATGGAGGCCCTTCTCGATGAACCGCAGCCTGACACGCCTCGCGGTTGGCGCCGCCGCCATTGCCATCGTCGCCGTTGGCGTCGCCCTCCTGCCCCGGTCTTCGTCGGTCGGCGCCGGCCCAAGCCCAACGCCGATCGTGTCCCCAACGCTGGACCCGACGATCGACGAGACTGCCACCCTGGCACCGATCTCGTTGACCGGCCAGGTCGCTCTCGCGCGAGCGGTCGACGGCAACCTCGACCTCTACATGATGAATCTCGATCGCACCGGCCTCGTCCGCCTGACCGAGGACCCGGCCGACGACCATGCACCAGCCTGGGCGCCAGACGGGCGCACGCTGTTCTTCGCGCGTGGGCCCGCGGGGGGCGATGAATCGGACATCTACGCGCTCGATATCGAGAGTGGCAACGAGGTGCGCCTGACGAACGATCCAGGCGTCGAGGGTGAGCCGAGAGTCTCGCCCGACGGCACGCAGATCGCCTTTGAGGTTTGGCCATCCGCCCCCGGCTCTTACGTGATGGATCCCGACGGGTCGAACAGGCGGCTGGTTTGGACCTCCCCGGACGACACCTATGTCGGCATCGGCTGGAACCCAGACGGAACCGCCCTGTATTCCATTCGGAACGGCGCGCAGATCTTCCGGCTCGATGTCGCGACGGGCGCAATGTCGGCCCCAGTGGCGGGCGGCGACGAGAACATCGCCCTTTCGCCCGACGGCACGACCTTCGCATTCCAAGGTGACGGTCGCTCGCCGGGTGGCATCTACCTCATGGATGTGGACGGCTCGAACGTGCGCCACCTCACAGGAGACTGGCAGCAGGGCGGGGGGATCTCGTGGTCGCCTGACGGCCAATACCTCGCGTTCAGCCTTTCCGACGGCTGGCTGTACCTCGTCGGGGCGGATGGGCGCGGGCTGACGCGTTGGACAGACTCAGACAGCGGCTTCGCCTGGCGACCTGCGCCGTGAGCGGATCCAATCCAGGCCGCCTTCCATCTAGCCCGCGCTGGCCTCGATCGCCGACATCTCGCTGACCTCTCCGTCCAGCGCGAGGTCGACGTCGGCGAGGCGACGCCAGCGCGTCGCGAAGAGCCACGCCAGCGCGTACAGCAGCGCGACCACCACGAGCAGCGCCCGATAGCCGGTCAGGAGGGCGAGGTACTCCAGCGTCCCCCCGACCATCGCCCCGAGGAGGTTGCTGGCGAACGCCATGTCGGCCGTCCGGGTGTCGCGGAAGGAGTAGGTGAACACCAGGTTGGCGATGAAGACGGGGGCGAAGGCGAGCGTCGCGGCGAGGGCGTAGCGCAGCGCCGGCGGGTCGATCAGCAGTGACTCCGGCGGTATCAGGAACGCCACCCCGAGGGCCACGAACAGCAGGCCGTACAGGATCGCCGGCCGGCGCAGCTGGAGCCGGGCGTTGACCAGGATCGCCAGCAGGACGCTGGCGAGAATCGCGAAGAAGGCCAGCGCATTTACCAGCCAGGTCGAGCCGAACAGCAGGCTGAAGCTCACCAGGCTCCGCGTCTCGAGGAGCAGGAACGCCGTACCCAGGACAAAGAAGTGGGGGCTGAACCGGCGTAGCTGTGTGCCTCCGGCCCGAGCCGCCAGGGCAACGCCGACAACCGCGACGATCAGGGCGATGGCGAGTGCGGCGAGGTAGTGGGCGGCGATGAACGGCGTCCGGAGATACAGGAACGGCCAGTCGTCGGTCGCCGGTTTGGGCTCCGGATCGCCGACCGCCGGGATCCGGTCGACCGCGTCGGGCGGGGGCTCCGGATTGGCGACCAGGGCATTGACGGCCGGTCCCGCCGCGAGCACGGCCGAGTTGAAGCCGAACAGCCGCACGATCGGCGGGGCGCCGAACGCGTCCTCGAGCATGTTCCCGATCTTGGCAATGAGCCATGGCTCGCGGTAATAGTTGTAGAGGATGAAGACGCCATTCGGGGTGAGGTGGTCGCGAACGCTCTCGAAGGTCTCCTCGGTGAACAGGAATGACTCGAGCCGGATGTTGGCCGTCGAGCTCACGAGGGTCAGCGAATCCGGCAGGGCGAAGATCACGAGGTCATAGCGCGCGTCGGAGCCGCGAAGGAAGGCGCGGCCGTCGTTCTCGATGGTTCGCACGCGCGGGTCCTGATACGGGTGGTCGGGGTGCTTTTCGACGCCGATCTGGAGGATCGCCCGGTCGATCTCGACCGCGTCGACGTGGCCCGCCCCGCGGTCGAGGGCGATGGCCGTGTCGGTGCCCGACCCGGCGCCGACGACCAGGACGTTGTCGAACTGGCGCTCCGGGAACCACCGATAGACCTGCTTGTAGAACTCCTCCTGCGGCCCATTCACGGCATGCAGCGTCTGGTGGGGGATGCCGTTGACGTTGACGGCCAGCTGCCCGTCGCCGGCGAGATACGTGTCGATCCGGTAGTAGGGTGACCAGATTCCGCCGCCGCGGGCCTGGGCCACACCGACGAAGAGGATGGCGAGCAGGAGCCCGCCGTAGGCCGCGAAACGGGCGCGACCCATGCCCGTGCCGGCAATCATCAACAGCACGAGGACGGCGACCACCGTGAACCAGACGACTGGTTGCGTCCCGGCGGCGGACAGCGCGGTGAAGGCCAGGATGCCCAGCATCGAGCCCGCGATGTCGAAGGCGTAGACCTGCAGCGGCGGGCCCGAGCGGAGCAGGGGACCGAGCGGCACGGCGAGCGAGGCCATCACCGCCACGACGAGCCCGAACACCAGCGGCAGGACGAGGAAGTTGACGTCCGCTGCGTGGCTCTCCGCCAGCCCGAAGAACAGCTCGTCCTGGGAGCGGACCTGGACGTTCAGCTCGAGGCGCGTTACCAGGAACACCACGATCGCCAGCAGGATCGGGAAGGCGGCGATCGAGCCGATGGCCTGTCGCCGCCCGAGGAGGATGCCGATCCCGATACCGAGGAAGCTGGCCATCAGCAGGAAGTTGCTGAAGAAGCCGACGTACCGGACCTCGGACGGGATCCAGCGGATGAAGAGCAGCTCGACGAACAGCAGGGTCGCGCTCGTCAGGACCAGGCGAACACGCGGCTCGGCGAGCGGGCCCACGGGCCTCAGGCGAGCGGCGCCGACGGCCACGGCGGCAGCGGTGGGCGCGCCGCTCCCGGCGCCAGCCGATGACATCAGCTGAACCCTATCAGGCCGCAACCCTCGGCCTCGGGTGCGTCAGCGAGAAGCGGTCGCGCGCCCGCCGGGACGGCGCCCGGTCAGGACTGGGCCGGGGCGCAGCAGGTGCAGGTTCCCTCCGCGCTGCCGATGACCGACCCCGCCGCATCGCAGCACGGGTCGGCGCCACCGAGGATCGCGAGCTCCCTTGGGCGTCTGGCCAGGTGACGTTCGAGGTCGGCGAGCCGCGCATCGAGGGCCGTCAGGCCGGCGAGGCGCTCCGCGACTTCGGCGCGTCTCGCGGCGATCAGCCCCGGCAACGCGGTCCGCGTGTCGGAGCAGTGGCCGGCATGGCACCACGATGCGATCCGAGCGGCATCCTCGAGCGGCAGGTCGAGCCGGCGAAGATCGATCAGGAGGCGCAGGTGCTCGGCGTCCGACTCGCGGTAGTCGCGGTAGGCGTTCTCGCGCCGCGGTGCGCGCGGAAGCCAGCCGGAGCGCTCGTAGAACCGGACGGTGTCCGTCGAGACGCCGACTCGTTTGGCCAGCTCGCCGATTTGCACAGGGGGAGGAAACCTTGGAGCGCTTCGAATGTCAAGCCGAGATCGTTTGCCGTGCCGGCATCGACTCGAGCACCGCTTTGAGCCTGCGAAGTTCCGTCGCCGGGCCCTGCTTCACTTCGCCCGCCATGAGCGGCTCGAGCAGGCGCAGCAGCCCCCGGAACGTGAACGAACCGCCGTACGTCGCCCGCGTGCTGGACGGCCCAAGCGATTCGAGCTCGAGCGCGAGGTCGCCGCTGACGGGCGAGCCGCCACCGGCTCGCCAGACGATCCGACGACCCGGCTCGGCCACAACGACCGTGAACTCCGCGTCGCGCGAGAACGGGCCGACGCGGATCCGTTCACGGCCGCGGTCCCCGACCTGCGATCCGGTGCCCTGCAGGTACTCGGCGGTCGTCACCGTCATCCACTCCAAATGACGGCCGATGTCGGCCGCGTAGGCCCAGACCTCGTCGGCCGGCCGTTCGATGGTGAGCTCGGCGCGCGCGTTGATCATCCTCGTCACCCCCCTGCAGAACCGGCCTCGACACCCGGATCGATCACGATTGCCAGCCGATCAAGTGCGGCCCGCTTCTCGGTCCGGATCCTGGCCAGCGTTGGCTCGTCGGCCGGCAGCGGGCCGCCGGCTGCCCAGCGGAGCCGGACGTTCGTGCCGTCCTCCGTGTCGGTGAGGTCGTAGGTGGCCTGGATGGTCCCCACGTCCGGCACCGCGAGGCGGTAGCCGATGTGGTCGTACGGCTGCCAGTCGACGATCTCCTCGAGCGTGGCGAGGCGACCCGTGACGCACTGCGCCGTCGTCCCGACGCCACGCCGGCCGTCGATCGCGGACTCCGAGATGACGATCGGCCCCTCCCATGTCGGCCGCAGGGCCGGTGCCGTGAGATGGGCCCAGACCGCCGCGGGCTGCGCCCGGACATTGACGTCGAGGTCAAGCAACGCCTCGGTCTCGGCGATCGTCAGGCGCTGGAGCTCCGTCTCGGACTGCCAGCGCGCCTCGAGGTCCATCGTGTAGGTGGCCACCTCGCCGAGGTGCTCGATCGACTCCGAGCCGAACCGCAGGTTCGCCGCGCCAGGGTCGAGTCCAAGCTCGTCGAGCGCCTGGCCCGTGAACACGGCAAATCCGGACGCGCGCCCGTCGTCGTCGTGGGCCGCCTGCGCGGTTACGCCTTTCAGCAGTCGATGGACGACGATGATCGCGCTCCCGGCCAGCTCGTCGTGACCGGCAAT
>DASQFM010000049.1:0-5290 GCA_035633135.1 Candidatus Eiseniibacteriota bacterium | reverse complement strand
CGATGACCCGCTGGTCGAAATCGTCGCCGCCGAGGTGGGTGTCGCCGTTGGTCGCCTTGACCTCGAAGACCCCCTCGCCGAGCTCGAGGATCGAGATGTCGAAGGTGCCGCCGCCCAGGTCGTAGACGGCGATCTTCTCGTCGTGCTTCTTGTCGAGGCCGTAGGCCAGGGCCGACGCGGTTGGCTCATTGATGATCCGCTTGACCTCGAGGCCGGCGATCCGGCCGGCGTCCTTGGTCGCCTGGCGCTGGGTGTCGTCGAAGTACGCCGGCACCGTGATGACCGCGTCGGTGACCTTCTCGCCGAGGTACGCCTCGGCATCGGTCTTCAGCTTCTGCAGGATCATCGCCGAGATCTCGGGAGGCGAGTACGTCTTGCCGTTGGCGAGCTTGACCAGGATGCCGTCCGACTTGGCGTCCTTCTCGACGGTGTACGGCACGAGGCCCTTGCTGCGCTGGACCTCGGGATCGTCCCAGCGGCGGCCCATGAACCGCTTGATCGAATAGACGGTGTTGCCCGGATTGGTCACCGACTGGCGCTTGGCCAGCTGGCCGACCAGCCGCTCGCCGCTCTTGGTGAAAGCGACGACGGACGGGACGGTGCGTCCGCCCTCGGCGGAGGCGATGACGGTGGGCTCTCCACCCTCCATGACGGCGACCACGGAGTTGGTCGTCCCGAGGTCTATGCCGATGATCTTGGCCATTGGTTTGGGGCTCCTGTCGATCTGCTGGTTGGGGTCAGTTGATCGGTCGGTTGGTGGTGGTGTCGGTTTCCGGTTCGGAGACGCGACCAGTTGCGGCGCCGTCCGTGGCGGTCGGGTCGCCGCCGCCCTCGGCCACGGCAACCATGGCCGGTCGGATGACCCGTTCGCGGAGGCGGTACCCGCGCCGCAGCTGCTCCACGACGTGGCCGGCGGGAATGCCGGTCGCCGGTACGTTGGCGATCGCCTCGTGCTCGCGGGGATCGAATGCCACGCCGGGCGAAGCATCGATCGGCGCGACGCCTTCGCTGTCGAGGAGCTGGCGAAGCTTGCGATCGATGGCTACGACGCCTCCGACCCACGGGTCGCCGGCGATCGACGGCGGCCGGGCCTCGATGGCCCGGTCGAAGTCGTCGGCCAGGCCGAGGAACTTGAGGATCAGGCTCTCAGCCGCGAGACCGAGCATCGCCTGGCGCTCGTCCGCGGTCCGGCGCTTGAAGTTGAGGAACTCCGCCCGTTCGCGCTGGAGCGCCGCCAGGTAGTCGTCGCGCTCCTTCTGGGCGCCGGCGGTCTCCTGGCGGGCAGCGTCACGTTCGGCCGTCAGGCGATCGATGTCCGCCAGCAGCTTCTTGGGCGAGATGTCGATCTCCGACATCCGCTCTTCGGCTCGCGTTCGTCGATGTGCTGCGTCTCTCATCGTCTCGCTCATGCGTACAGGTTGTCGACGAGCTCGTTCATGAGGCCCGAGACGAACCGGACGGTGCCGATCGCCTGCGGGTATGCCAGCCGCGTCGGGCCAAGAACGCCGACGAGCCCGACGGCGTGGTCGGGCCGCCCATAGGGCGCGAGCACGAGGGTGACGTCGCGCATGTCCGCGGCTGGGTTCTCGGCGCCGATGAAGACCTGGACGACGCCCCTGCGGGCGACGGTCGCGACGAGCTCGCCGAGGTAAGCCCGGTTCTCGAGGGCAGCGAAGACGCGGCGGAGCTTGTCGCTGTGGGCGAACTCCGGCGTGCCCATCACGTTGAGCAGGCCGTCGCTGAAGACCTCCTCGACAGCGTCGGTGTCGTACTCCCGGAGGACCTGCACGATCCGCTGGCCGACCCGCAGCATGAGGCTCGCCTGGGGCTGGTCAGGATCGATGCGCGCCAGGGCTGCCTCGATCTGGCCGGCCGTAGCCCCGGCCACGACCTCGTTGAGGACGCCCGCGACGATGCTGAGGGCCGCCTGATCCGAGCCCGGCTCGAGGGTCACGAGGGCCTGTTTGATCGCGCCTTCTCGCAGGACGAGGACGAGGCTCGCGAGCCGGTCGTTGATCGATACGAGATCGACCCGCCGGATATGCGCGGCCACGGGCTTCGCCGGTGTCGCGAGCCCGGCAGCGCGCGTCAGCGAAGCGATGGTCGACGCCGCGAGCCTGAACCAATGCTCGCTGGCGTACTCGACCTGGCCGAACTGATGCCGGATCATCAGCTGCTCGACCTGCGGCATGAGCGCCGAGGCGATGATCGACTCGACGTACCAGCGGTAGCCGGCGTCCGTCGGGGTGCGGCCGGCCGACGTGTGCGGGTGGCTCAGCAGTCCCGCCAGCTCGAGCTCGGCCAGGATGTTCCGGACCGTGGCGCTGGACACCCCGAGGTTGAAGCGCTCGACGAGCGCCTGGCTGCCCACCGGGGTTGCGGTGGTGACGTATTCCTCGATGACGGCCCGGAGGATCGCCTGGGAGCGGAGGTCCAGAGGGCCGGTGGAGCGACGGATCCGACGCGCCAAGGCCACTTCTCCTGTGCAGATTCGCTGGTTAGCACTCTCCCTGCCAGAGTGCTAACGGAGTTGTGTGCATCGTATCGGGCCCCCCAGAGCGTGTCAACGACAGGCGGCGGGCCATTGACCATTGGCGACCATGGCCACGGCCGCGAGGCCAAGCGCAAGCGAGCGCTCGATTGCGGTGCTGTGCTGCCCGGCGGGAGCCTCGACCGAGGCGGTGGTCGCCATCGCGAGTCGATCGTAGCAGCCGGCCGGACGCGTCAGACGAGGCGCGAGAACAGCTCGTTCGAGAGGAGGCGTCCGCGAGTCGTGAGCACCAGTCGCTCGCCCGGCGTCTGCGCCAGAAGCCCGGCCTCGAGCGCCCAGGCGAGCTGCCCGGCCAAGGGCTCCCGCCCGCCCTCCGCAGCGGCAAGCCCGTCGGCCAGCCGAAGCGCGAGGATGGTCCGCTCCGCCGATGCCATGCGCCCATCGACGAGCTCGGTCCCGCCCGGTGGCAGCCTCGGCGGCGAGCCATCCGAGGGCGCCAGCGCAGCGAGGTACGTGTCGAGGCGGGCAACCGTCCAGCGCCTGGTCCCGCCGTCGAACGCATGCCCTCCGGGTCCGACGGCTTCGTACGGGAGGTGCTGCCAGTAGGCCAGGTTGTGCCGGCTCGCGTGGCCGGGCCTGGCCCAGTTGCTGATCTCGTAGCTGTGGTAGCCGGCGCCGGCGAGTCGCTCGGTGGCGAGCTCGTACATCGCGGCGGCTCGGTCCTCGTCCTGGCGAGGCCGAGCTCGCTGCCGCCAGCGGCGCGCGCCCGTCGTGACCGGCAGGTGATCGCCGCCCCGCCCGGTCAGCCCTTCGGCGTCAGGGTCGTCAAGGGTCAGGGCATAGAGGGACAGATGGTCCGGCTCGAGGGCAACCGCCGCTTGGAGGGTGTCGCGCCACGTCGCGATCGACGCTCCCGGGATGTCGTAGAGCAGGTCGAGGCTGACGGACCGGATGCCGGCTGCCCTGGCCTCGAGGACCGTCGCAACCACGTCTGCGGGCGTGTGCCGCCGGCCAAGCAGTCGGATCTCGTCGGCGTCGAGGCTCTGGGCACCGATCGAAAGCCGGTTGAAGCCGGCCTCGCGGAGCGCTCGCAGGTCGCCCCGCTCGTCGGCGCCGGGGTTCGCCTCGATGGTGACCTCGGCGTCATTCGCGAGGCCGTAGCGCTGGCGGACGATGCCGACGATCCGCTCGATCGATTCGGCGGGCAGCAGGGTCGGCGTCCCGCCGCCGAGGTACAGCGATCTGAGCGGCGACCGGGTCGAGCCTCCCGACGACTGAGGCGGGCCGAAGTTCTCGTCGAGCGCGTCGGCGCGCAGGTGCAGCTCGGTCATTAGCGCCTGGACAAAGGCAGCCATGCGATTCCTCGGACCGCGCGTCGCCGCTCCGGCGAGCACGACGAAGTCGCAGTACGGGCAATGCGAGACGCAGAACGGGATGTGGATGTACAGGGCGACCGGTGGCGCGGCGTTCGTCGCTGGATCGCCGGGCGATCCAAGGGATGGCCAACAACCCGCTCCGACCTCAGTTGGCATGCGAGGGCTTCCTATCGGCGCCTGGGCGAAGGTTGCTTCGGTGGTTGGATCGTGGGGCGATCCGGCCCGAGGTGTGGACCACTTGAACGGATGCTCCGTCGCGCGTTGGATCCTGGGGCGATCCGGCCCGAGGTGTCCGAACGCTTGCTTCGCGAGTTGAATCGTGGGGCGAGCCAGCAGCAGGTGGCGGCCGGCTCAACGCGAGGTCTGTTGCTCCCTGGATCGTGGGGCGATCCACTGAGACCCGCGTGTCAGTGCTCGCGACCCGAATCTCCCCCCATCCGCTCGACGACGCGCCAGCCATCAGGGGTCGCGCGCGTTTTCGCGATCTCCTCGGTCTCGCGGCCGAGCGGCGCCGGTTGGCCGGCGTGGCCGGTCGTGAGGAAGACGGCGATGCGAGTGATCGCATGGGCCAGGAAGGACGCGCCGATACCGCCGGTGACGAGGGTGATCCAGCCGCCGACCAGGCCGATGACCATCGTCAGGATGAACAGGTTGCGATCGCGTCCGGGGGCGCCAAGGCGGGTCGCAAGGACGTAGACCAGGGCCTGCACCACGATTGCCAGGTTCGGGTTGATACCGGTCCAGAGCAGGTAGCCGAAGAGGGCCCCCCGGAATGTCGCCTCGTCGATGAAGGCCGTTGCGACCTGGTTGGCCATCGCTCCCGGATAGGCGGCGAAGTCGGGGAACCGGAGGCGCCGGTAGCGCAGCCCGGCGAGAGCCACGGCCTGGGCAACGCCGGCGGCGCCGAAGGCGAGGCCGAAGACGACCGCTCCGAGGGGATTGCCGACCGTGAGGTGCAGATCGATCCCCGGCGAGGGATGGACGAACAGGATCGCGACGACACCGACGACCCCGATCCCGTACCACGCCAGGCGGCGTATGACCGATTGCGGCCGTCCCCCCACCGGCTCGTCGTATTCGGCCGCCCCGAACCGTTGGGCGTCGAGCCGCAGCAGGACCAGGAGCAGCGTGAGGCCGAGCGCAATCAGGACGCGAAGCGTCTGTTCCATCAGTGCATCAGGCCTCGTCGGTGCGGAGCATCGCCAGGAACGCCTCCTGTGGGATCTCGACGGATCCGACCCGCTTCATCCGCCGCTTGCCCTCTTTCTGTCGCTCCAGCAGCTTGCGCTTGCGGGTGATGTCGCCACCGTAGCATTTGGCAAGCACGTTCTTGCGCAGCGCCCGGACCGTTTCCCTTGCGATGACGTTCGCTCCGACGGCCGATTGGATCGGGACCTCGAACATCTGGCGCGGAATGAGCTCC
>DASQFM010000048.1:0-12406 GCA_035633135.1 Candidatus Eiseniibacteriota bacterium | reverse complement strand
TGGGCGTGCGGCGCGGCGATTCGCGCGGCGAGCTGCTCGCCGGGGTCGCGATCGGCGTTGCGACCGTCGTCAAGGTCTTTCCCGGGGCCCTGTTGGTCTGGTTCGTGCTCACCCGTCGCTGGCGCGCTGCCGCGGGCGTGGTCGCGGGCGCCGTCGCGTTCGTGCTCGTGACCATGCCATTCACGGGCATCGAGCCGTGGCGCGAGTTTCCGGCGGTCCTCGCAAACCTCTCGGCCCCATCGGACACGACGGACACGCTGGCGCCGACCGTCTGGCTGGCGCGCTATCTCGGCTTCTCGGCCGCCCGCATCTTGGTCTCCGTGGCGGGTCTATTAATCGTCGCCTCGGCCGCACTACAAGCTGGTCGGATCGAGCCCGCCCGCGCCTTTGCAATCGCGATGACCGCCTCCGTGCTCATCGCGCCGGCGTTGTATCACCACTACCTGGCGCTGCTCGTGCTTCCGTTCGTGCTCGCGCTCGGGGCCGGCGTCCAGCTCCGATGGCTGGCGCTCGCCTACTTCCTCATGTGGGGCGGCCACCAGAACGCCATCGGCGACGCTGCCTGGATCGTCAACAGGGCGCTCCCAACCGCTGGGGCGTTCACGCTCCTACTCGGCCTGCTCGTCGGGTCCCGAGGGAGGGGACCGCAACCGTGACGGTCGCCGCGGCGCCGGCAACGCGCGATTCCGACGGTCCTGTGCATCGACGTGGAGCCCGACCACCAGCCCGAACCGTCCGACGCCGGCTGGCCGGGCTTTAATCGATATTCGCCTTCGCCGGCGAGCTTCGTGACCGCTTGGCCACGGTGACCGGCGAGCCGGCGCGGTTCTTCTGGGCGCTTCGAATGGACCCGCAGATCGCCGAGGTCTACAGGACGGCAAACTGCTCGAAGGCGGCGTTGTTCGCCGCCCCGAACCTCACGTTCCGGTCGTTGCGCACGATGGTGGCCTGCGGATGCGTCGCCGCGAGGTGATCCGCCGAGCCGTCCTGCGAGGCGTTGTCGACGACGATCAGCTGCGCCGAAAGGCCAGCCGATGTCGCGGCCACCAGCGCGGAGTCCAGCGCCGCGGGCGCCAGGTCGCGGCTGTTGTAGGTCACCAGGATGATGGTGATCCCCGGGGTCGCGTCGTCAGCGGGGGCCGCAGGGTTCACCTGCCGATCGTACGGGACGCCGACGGGTCAGCCGGCCCCATCGCCCCGATACACTTCGCGGCGATGCCCAAGACCGCGCCGAACAGCCTGACCCTCGTGCTGCCGGCGTACAACGAGGCCGGTCGGATTGGCCCCGCCCTCGACGAGCTCGTCGCCTACCTGCGCTCGGCACCACCGGGGCTGCCGGCGACGACGGTCCTCGTGGTCGACGACGGGAGCGGCGACGACACGTCGAACCTCGTCCGAGCCCGTCCGGAGGCCGTCGACGGTCTCATCAACGTCATGACCGTGCCGCACGCCGGCAAGGGCGCGGCGGTCCGTGCGGGCATGCTCGCGGCCGAGGGCGACGTCGTCGTCTTCGCCGATGCCGACATGGCGACGCCGCCCGATCAGCTTCCCAGGCTCCTGGCCGCGCTGGCCCGCGCCGACTTGGCCCTCGGCAGCCGCATTCAGCCGGACGGCACCGACATGCGGGCGAGCCAGCCTCGCTACCGGAGGATGCTCGGGGGCCTGTTCCATCGATTGGCGTCGCTGTGGGTCGTCGGACCTGTCGAAGACACCCAGTGCGGTTTCAAGGGCTTCACCCGCGAAGCGGCCCAGGACCTGTTCGCGCGGCAGCGGGTGACCTCGATCGTCTTCGACGTCGAGCTGATCCACCTCGCCCGCCGCCGCGGGTACCGGATCGCGATCGTGCCGGTGCGCTGGATGGATCAGCGCGGCTCGCGCCTGCGCCCGGGTGTCGCGCTCGCGATCCGGGTCGCGTGGGACCTGTTCCGGATCCCGCTGCTGCACCGCAAGGTCCGTCGCGCCGCGCAGGTCCACGTGACCGGCGACCCGGCCAGGCCCGGCTGACGCGCTCGCGGACCGCCGCCGCTGGAGGTTGCGCGATCAAGCAAACCCCGGGATCGGTGTATTCTCGGCCTCGTGACCACCCCCACGCTCGAGGCTGATCCGGCATGTCCGGACGTCGAGATCGACCTGCTTCGCGCCGCGCGCACTCGCCTTCGGGCTGAGCGCCGCCCGTTCGGCGACATCCCGCGGTCGACGTGGGACGCGCTGGCGGCCCGGAACCCCTGGTCGACGCCATTCTCGGCCTGGGCGTTCCATCGGAGCTGGTGGGACGCTTACGGCGAGAACGCCCACGAGCAGACGATCGTCGTCCTGGATCCCGATCGCTCGGCCGCGGAGCCGATCGCCATCGTGCCCCTGATGCACCGCCACTTCGTGGAGCCGCGCGACGCCGAAACGCACACCACGATCCGGCACGGCGCCAAGCTGCCGCTCACGGCGGTCCCGCCGGACGCGAAGACGATCTTCTTCGGGGCCACGTACCACGCGGATTACGCCACGATCCTCGGCGCTCCGGCGGACCTTCCGGCGGTCGCCGAGGCCCTCGTCGAACGTCTGGCGGCCGACGACCCGATCGATCCCGGGCATGCGATGCCGTGGGACGTGGTCGATCTCCGCCGCCTGCGCTGCGCCGACCCGGCCGCCGCGGCGCTGGTGACTGCCTTCGGGGCGCGGGAGATGACGGCCGGCTGGACCATGAACCTCGAGCGCGAGGACGTCTGCCCGGTGGCGGAGATCCCGCCGGGGATCGACTTCGACGGCTACCTGGCCACGCTCCGCAAGCACCATCGCCACGAGATCCGCAGGAAGCTTCGGCGGGCGCTCGCCGTCGGCGAGGTCGCGCTCGTCGAGTCGACGGATCCGGTCGCGGACCTGGAGATCTTCATCGACCTGCACCAGCGCCGCTGGGGCGACGACGGCCTCTTCCCGCCGACGCCCGGTGGCGATCAGAGCCGGCTGTTCATGCGCCGCCTGTTCGAGCTGTTCGGGCCCGGCGGGCCGCTGCGGCTGAGCTTCCTGCACGTCGGCCCGCGCCGGATCGGCGCGGCGATCCATTTCGAGACCGCGGACACCATCTACTACTACAACGCCGGCATCGAGCCTGACGCGCGCGCGCTCTCGCCGGGTGTCCTGCTCGTCGAGCGGCTCCTCCGGCGGGCGATCGAGCGCGGGCTGCGCCGGTTCGACTTCATGCGCGGCGACGAGTCCTACAAGTACGAGTGGGGCGCCGCCGACGAGCCCATCCAGCGACTGCTCGTGCGGCGGGGGCTGGCCTGATGGCGGCAGCGACAGGGATGGTGCCGGCGACGGGGCTGATCGCGCCGCTCGATCCCTGCTTCCAGCCCGTCGTCCGGCTGCCGCTGGCCGGCGGCCGGCAGCGGATCCGGGTCGTCCAGCTGCTCGCGACCGGCTCCAGCGGGGGCGCCCAGGAGCACGTCTTCAACCTGCTGACCCGCGTCGACCAGGAGCGCTACGACGTCTCGATCTGCGCGCTGACCGCCGGTCCGGCGACGCGGCGCATGCAGCGGGCCGGCATTCCTGTCTGCATCATCGACGAGCCCGACGACGTCACGGCCACCGAGGCGGTCGCGGCCCATCTCGCGGCGGTCCGGGCCGACTTGGTCCACGCCCACATGTACCGCGCCGAGGTCGTGGCGACCCAGGCCGCCTGGCGGCTCGGGGCCGCGGGACGCCGGCGACCGTTCGTCCTCTCGACCGTCCACTCCAGCCGCGTGCGGTCGGACGAGGACCGCGACCTGATCCGCCGCCTGACGCCGCGGATGGACCAACTGATCGCGGTCTCGAAGTCGATCGTCCGCAAGATCGAGGACGAGGGTCGCGTCGGCGCGCCGGTCAGCCTCATCTACAACGGCGTCGACCTCGAACGCTATGGGGCCCAGGAGGCGTGCTGCACGCTCCACGAGGAGTACGACATCCCGGCGGACGCGCCGATCGTGGGCGTCGTAGCCCGCCTCGAGCCCGAGAAGGGCCACCCGACGCTGCTCGAAGCCTGGCCCGAGGTGCTCGCCACGGTTCCCGACGCCCACCTGCTGGTGGTCGGCGAGGGCAGCCGCCGTGAGGCCCTCGAAGCCCAGGCCCTCGAGCTCGGCCTGCTCGATGGGCCGGCGGTAACCAGCGCTGGCGTGGCGGGCGCCCGAGCGGCCGCCCGGACCCGCCGCGTCGTGTTCACCGGCCGGCGCGACGACGTGCCCGCCGTCACCGCGGCCCTCGACGTGGCCGTCCTGCCCTCATATCGCGAGGCCCAGGGCCTGTCCATCCTCGAGGCGATGGCCCTCTCACGACCGGTCGTCGCCTCGGCCGTCGGCGGGATTCCGGAGATGATCGAGGACGGTCGTACCGGCCTGCTCGTCCCGCCCCGCGACGCGCCGGCGCTCGCCGCGGCTATCACCCGGCTGCTCACCGATCACCCGCTGGCCGACACGCTCGCCCGCGCCGGCCACGACCTTGCCTACGAGCGGTTTTGCGTCGAGCAGATGGTCCGCAGCGTCGAGTCGATCTATGACGAGGCCGTCGACGCGGAGCGCCGCCTCGCCGGCTGAGGGCTCGCGCCCGTCGTCTATTCTCCCGGTGTGATCGACCGCCTAGACCGACTGGTCGACCGCGCGCCCGCGCCTGTCGCGGCGCTGATTCGCACGCGCCTCGGCATCGACGCGTTCATCGTCATCGCCGCCGTGTTCGTCGTATTCCGGCTCCTCGACGTCTATCCCTGGACCGCGTCGGTCCTCGACCTGCACACCTACTGGGCCACCCGGGACGGCATCGACTACGCCAGCTCGAACCCGTTCATCATCGGCGCCTACCTGTACGCGCCGGCGTTCGCGCAGCTGATCGCGCCGTTGACCGGGCTAAGCTGGCCGGTCTTCGCCGCGATCTGGACGGCCCTCATCGCGGCGGTCTACCTCTGGCTGGTCGGTCGCTGGGCCGTTCCCCTGCTGCTGTCGCTGGCAGTGGCGCTGGAGCTGTTCCTCGGCCAGATCGACGTCTTCCTGGCGGCCGCCATCGTGGTCGGCTTCCGCTATCCGGCGGCGTGGGCCTTCCCCATCCTCACCAAGATCGCGCCGGGTATCGGGCTCATCTGGTTCGTGGTTCGAAGCGAGTGGCGCAACCTGGCGCTGGCGCTGGCCGCGACGATCGGCATCGCGGCGATCTCCGCAGCCTTCACGCCCGACCTGTGGCGCGGCTGGCTCGACCTGGTGCGCCGCAGCCTCACCGAGCCCCAGACGATCGAAGGTGCGTTCCTGGCGGTCCCGATCTGGCTCCGGCTGCCAGTGGGCGTGGGGCTGATCGCCTGGGGGGCGCGGACCGACCGCTACTGGACCCTGCCGGTCGGCATCCTCCTGTCGATGCCGATCCTGTGGGTCAACGTCTTCACGATCCTGATCGCGCTCGTGCCGCTCAGGCACGAGTTCGGCAGCACCGCGGCCCGTGCCTGGCTGCTCCGCACCGCCTCCCTGAAGCCGGCCCTGGCGCCGGCCGAGCCCGGCTGAGCATCCGGGAGCGCCTCGTCCGGCCTTCGCTGGGCGAGCTGTGGACCTTCCTGGCCGTCGCGCTGCCCGCGCTCGGCGCCCTGGTCGCACCGATGTCGGCGGTCGACCTCGCGTACCAGCTTCGCGCCGGCGCGGCGATTCTCGCCGGCCAGGGGATCCCGACCGCGGACACCTGGACGTTCACCGTCGCCGGCGCGGCCTGGCACGACCAGCAGTGGTTGGCCCAGGCCTTCCTCGCGGCCGCCTTCGCCGCCGGCGGCTGGGCCGGCCTGGCGATCCTGCGCGCCGCGCTCGTGGCGCTGGCCTTCGGGCTGCTCCTCGCAGCCGTCCGCACCCGGGCGCCGCGCCTCGCTTCGAGGACCGCGGCGCTCCTCGTGATCGCGTCCTTCATCGTCGCCGCGCCGGCGCTGGCCCTCCGACCGCAGCTCATCGCGATCGTCCTGTTCGCTGCGACGCTGCTCGTGCTCGCCGGCCGGCGAGCGCATCCGCGGCGGCTGTGGCTGGTCCCGATCCTCGCCGCGCTGTGGGCGAATGTCCACGGCAGCTTCCCGCTGGCGATCCTGCTGGCCGGCCTGGCGTGGCTGGAAGACCTCGCCGATGGCCGGCCGCTGCTGGACCTCAGCCCGTGGCGCCACGTGACCCTGGGCGTCGCGCTCGCGGCCGCCGCGGCGACCCTCCTGAACCCGATAGGATTCGGGGTCTGGGGCTACGCGGTCAGCGTCGCAACCAACTCGACGATCACCGCACGCGTGAGCGAGTGGCTGCCACCGTCGCCGGCGACCCCGAGCGGCTTCGTGCTCTTCGCCTCCGTGGCGGCGGTGATCGGTCTCGTGGCGTTCCTGTATGCACGCCGCGAGGTCGGCCGCTGGCGGCCGTCGTGGCCGGTCGCGATGCTGATTGCCCGCCCACCCTGGCCGGCGATGGTGACCCTGTTCGTTTTCGCCGTCCTCGGCATGTCCTCCGGCCGCGGCATCGCGTGGTGGCCGTTCGTCGCGGCCGTCACGGTCGCCGGGCTGCTCGAGGCCCGTGCCGCCGCCACGCTGGCCACGGAGGCCCCAACCCCCGCGTCTCTGACCGCCGCGCCTGGGACCGCGCCACCGCGCCCCGCCGCACTCCGGACCGCCGAACGGCGATCGCCCCTGAACGCGCTCATCGCGGTCGTGCTGGTCCTGGCCGGGCTCGCCCTGCTCCCGATGTGGCGCCCGACCGGCGCCGCGGGTGCCCCGATCGGGCTCCTCACCGAGGCGCCCCAGGGAATCGCGGCCGAGCTGGCTTCCGGCCGCGTCACCGGCGACCGCGTCTGGAACCCGCAGCTCTGGGGCTCGTGGCTGGAGCTGACGGCGCCGACGATGAAAGTCGCGACCGACTCCCGGATCGAGCTCTTCCCGCCCGAGATCTGGGACCAAGCCGACCAGGTCGCGACGGCCTCTGGCGCCTGGCTCGAAATCCTTGATCGCTACGCCGTCGCTGCCGTCGTCGCGGCGGCCGAGCCGGAGGGCTCTCTCGATCAAGCCCTCGCGACAACCCCCGGCTGGGTGCTGGCATACCGCGACCCCGACGGCGCGATCTGGGTCCGCACACCGAACTGAGCTACAGCCAACATCAGGCCGTGCGACGGCGGTAGCGTCGCCCCCTTGCGCCGGGAACGACAATCGAGTCGTGAAGTCGCTTTGGTACTACTGGATGCACTGGCGGCCGACGTTCTGGGAGGACATGACCCCCCAGGAAGACGAGGTGCTGGGTCCTCACGGCGACTACGTCGGGCGCCTCCACGACGCGGGGCGGATCGTCGTCGCCGGGGGAATCATGGAGCCGCCCGGCGGCATCGTCTGCTTCTACGCCGAGGACCGTCACGAGGCGCAGACGACCATGGAGGCTGACCCGTTGTTTGCCGCCCAGATCGTGGAGATAACGCTGCACGAGCTACGTGCAGGCTTCGTGGGGGGCATCCGGTACGCCTTCACCGACACAGGCGAGGGCCAAGCTCCGGATTCAAACTGAGACACTACCGAGTCGGTCTCCTCATACGACAGGAGAAGTCCGGGCTCGTTCGTGTCCACGGCGCGCTCAAGCGAGAGGCGCACCTCGGGGTTTCTCAAGACCGCCTTGCGCCGGGCGTAGGCTGGACTCGGCTCGCCTCGAATGTCCCGACCCTCCATGCAGCTCTGCGAGCGCCGCCGCGACGTCGGCATCGAAGCCGATAGCCTTGCTGAAGGCGTCCACGTCGCGTCGTTCGAGCCGCTCGAAGTCTTGAGGTCGCGGCCAGCTCAGTCGTTGCAGCACCCACCGAAACGGCGGAATCCGATAGCTCAGCGCAAGCATCCGAGTCACGCGCGCTCCCTCATCACGGCCGTCTGGCCGGCCTCGTAAGCCCACACCGTCACGGTGGATCGGGCGCCTCCATGGTGCCGGACTCTTGGCAGCTGTTCAATACGGATCTTGACCCGAGGTCTGGCCGAGCGCGCCTGTGACGGAGTTGCCGCGATCACCCCGTTGGCGTCGGTGGGATCGGGAACGCCAGCACGTTCGAGACGGCTCCCAGTGTCCCGACCGCGATCGCCACGACGAGCACCGCGCGGCGGTAGCGACCGAGATACGGCACAACGCGGACCAGGAACACGATGAGCGCGACCTTGAGCCCGAACAGGATCAGGGCCGCGACGATGACCGCGAGATAACCCCGGTCGTCGAAGCCGACGCCACGGGAGCCGAACAGCCCCAGCGAGAAGTCCATCGCCAGCCGGCCGATCGGGTTTCGCTCCGCGTCGCCCGACCGCCAGATGAAGGCGAAGGTGACGAGATCCGCGATCTGAGCCAACACCGCTGCCCGCATGAGGGGCGGTTGGGCGGACGCCAGCCGGGCCGCAACCGCCCCGATGGTCAGCCCCGAAATCTCGACCATGCGATCTCCCGAGGGTCGCTCAGCGCCTTCGAATCACGCCGGATAGCACGGCCCCAGGCGAGCGGCGCGACGACCAACGGCGCCCCAAGGAGCAGGATGGATCCCAGGCCGAGCACCTGCAGGTACAGGCCCGCGTACGCGTTCAGCAGTCCGATCACCTCGCGTCCCTCCTGGTCTACGGTGCCGAATGGATCTCCTCAACGCCGCAGACGACGAGCGCTCCATCCGACCCCGCCCCGCCGAACAGCGTCACGTCCTCGCCGGCCGTGGCGACAACCTGCTCGCCGGCTACCAGCTCGCCGACGCCGCTCGCCCCGATCTGGGTCGTCAGCGCACCCGGAAGGAGCGTGATCACTTCACCTTCCGGCGTCTGGAGCCGCGCGCCGGACCCGTCGATCTGGAGAATGCCTCGCCAGATGCTCGCCGCGCGCCGGTCCTGCTCCGGCCAGCACTTCTCTCGGCCGCCGAGCGTTCCGCCCGCCAGCGAGCAGCCAACGGTCGTCAACACCAGAAGGGCGAGAATGAACGCGCGAGATTGGTTGCTCAGTAACAAGGTCTTCCCCGAGAAGCAGGAGTCGAGGTGGTGGGGCTCGAACGATGGTCGCACCAACGCTCCTCGCGTGGCGACCCCGTGCGACACGGTCGAATACGGCAGCATGAGTCCCGATGAACGACCGGATCCTCGCGCGGCAGTTCCACAGGGCAGAGGGCGCCCAGGCGTGGCGCGTGCTGCCCGAGGGCGCCTACGCGTTCTTCCGGACCGACTCATTCGTCGCGTCGGCCCGGTTTGTGGATGCGATCAGCGGGCTCGTGGCTGAGGGCGACGAGCCGGACGTCGACCTCCGGAGCGACGGCGTCACCGTCCTGCTCGGGGCGTTCAAGGAGGACAGCTTCGGCCTCGTGCAGAGCGATCTCGACCTCGCGCGGGCGATCTCGACAACTGCCCGCGAGATGGGGCTCACCGCCGATCCGGCGGCGATCCAGAGCCTCTCGATCATCCCTGGCGCGACCGATAGACGCGGGATCATGCCGTTCTGGCAGAGGGTGCTCGGCTACGACCGGCGGCCGGACAGTCCAGACGAGGATCTCGTCGACCCGCGCGGACGCCTCGCGCCGTTCTGGTTCGAGCAGATGGACGAGTTGCGCGCCGATGGCGCGGGGACCATCCATCTCGTCGTGTGGGTCCCATGGGACGAGGCCGAGTCGCGCGTGACGGCAGGCCTCGCGGCGGGTGGCCGGATGGTCCGTCACAATCCCGAGGAGCTCTTCTGGACGCTCGCCGATCCAGCTGGCAACGAGGTGGACGTCGCGACGACGTCGGCGCCGGATCAGGCCCACCCCTCGTCGGACAGCGCGACCACGAACCTCATCGCCGGCGCGCATCCCGCCGACGCCTGACGCTCCGGCGTCAGAACGGGCTGATCCGAACGGCAGGATCCGGCCACAGGCCATAGGTGTTGCTGGCCGATCCTGATGTGCCTGGCAACGTCTGGTCTCCTCGCTCAGCGTTCGCGAATGTCACATGAGGTCTGGGCGGTAGCAGGCCCGTCCGGCAGCTGGACGAGACGCCACCCGAATGCCTCCAGCGTGCTGTCAGATCGACGGGCAAAAGGTCCGTACCGTCTCACGCATGTCAGTTCCGACGGAGTCGATTGCGGAGTCGAAGAGCGCGATCGGATCCATGCCAAGGCGATCGGCGCAATCGTGGTAGGGCGCCAGCCCGACCAGGACGTCAACGCTTTTGAGAGAACTCGCGTCCGGCTAAACTGCGCCCGAAATGCGGTTCGAGAAGTCCATCGAGATAGACGCATCGCAGCAGCACGTCTGGGACGTGCTCAGCGACCTCGAGGCCTGGCCGCAGCGCATCGAGACGGTCGACACCGTTGAGCTGCTAACGCCTGCACCTACTACCAAAGGCAGCCGCGTGCGCCTCAAGCAACCGAAGCTGCCCGAGGGTACCTGGGACATCACCGTCTGGGACGCGCCCTCCTACTTCGAATGGACGCAGAAGACGGGCGGCATCACCAGCGTGGCGGGCCATCGGGTCGAAGCGTTGGGTGAAGGCCGCGCACGTCTCACGCTGACGCTCGACATGCGCGGCGTCCTCACAGTCATCGCCCTGTTCTACAAAGGGTTGACCAACCGCTACATGAACCTCGAAGCAAAGGGCATGAAGCGGGCCGCAGAAACGGCCTAAGCGCCGCCCTGTGGCGCCATCACCCGGGCGACAGGGCCTCGCAGATCGGCGCGAACCAGCTCGGGTCGAAGACCTCGTCGCCGATCAGGTTGCCGTGGTAGGTGACGTCGTCGGTGTCGAGGTTGACCTCCACCCGGCCGACAACGCTCGAGAAAGTGACCGAGCGACCGGTGACGGTGAAGTAGGACGTGCCGGCCTTGGTCAGCAGCATGTCGGGGCCCGCATCGACGAGGTGGTACGACCCGTTCTCGCTGTACAGCCAAGTGTTGATGTTCCAGTTGAAGATTTCGGTGGCCGCCCCTGACTTCGGGTTGTGGATGACGACGTGACCGCTGCTTTCGGCGGTCACGGCGAAGCCGCATGCTGCGCTGAAAATTGCCGAGTCAGCCGCGTCGTCATCCTCGAAGCTGATGATGGTCGGCTTCGCTGCGAGCGTCGGTGCGGCAAAGACGAGGGAGAGCAAAGCGACGATGGGCACGATGGCAAGCCGGCGCATGGGACACCTCCGACACAGTGACGGGTCGGTTCGCCATTAGCTCGACGCGGTCCGCGGGCGACCATGATCTGGGCCGCGCGTAAACGCCTCCCGTCCAGAGTCAGTACGGTACGGCTCGCACAGTTCTAGGTCAATGGGGCAGCCGCCGCTATCCCGACGCACGGATCCTGCAACAGCGACACAAGAACTCTGGAATACCACGGAGCGGAAAACTCGGCGATCCGCCGATGGCCGGGTCGGCGAGGGCGGATGCATTTGTTGCTCCGAAGGGGCCCTCAGAAACAGCGTCTGTTATGCGGTGAGTTAGGGCACACCGCGGCCGCTCGTACCACCGCGTGACATTGACCACACCCTTATATCAGTCAGCGTCGGCGAATGTCACGCGCAGAACTACCCCTCTCTCAAGATCGCCGACACGAGGGAGGAGTGGCTGTCACTGCTGCCGTTCTGGAAGTATTTGATGATCTTCTCAGGCGGGTCGGTCATCGCGGCAGCGGGTTCGGGCCGGTCGCCGTGACCAGCCGCTGAGGGACCCAGTCGTCGACGTGGTGGAACCCGTCGTCGAACCGGCCACCATCGAGCTCGACGGATGCCCGCAGTGAAAGTCGATAGAACTTCACGTGGGTGAAGTCCTCGAACAAGATGTAGACGGGGTCGGGTGTGCTGTTCGGGCCCTGGAATTGCTGTCCCGTCAGGACGGGCTTATGGGCCTTCGACGAACGTGTCGAAAGTGTCGCCGACGACGACGCCGAGGTGCTCCAACCCCATCTTGTAGACGCGCTGGTGCACGGGCGGGATGAGCTCGATCAGCGGGACTACCTTGCCGTCGAGGACTTCGAGTGGCTCGGCGGGAACGATCAAGGAGATCGGGCGACCGTTCCAGACGTTCTCGCGATTGGCGACGGCGTGCCGTTCGAGGAGACTCCGCACGTGCACGTACTCGTCCCACTCGGGGACCCGGTATGCGAGGTGGCTGAGTGCGTACGGGGTGATGTCGATGCCACGCGCGGCCAGCCGGTCGCGCTGCTGCGCGGCGAATGCCCGGTAGTCCCCGATGATGTCCTCGATCGGATCTGCCATCACCCGTCCCCTTACGGCGTCGCATGCCTCAGTGACGCCGTGCGCCGCGTTCGTCGTGAGCGACACGATAGCCGGTCGGGTCGCCGCGGATCGGCCACGCACCGTCGGCTGCGCCCTGTCCGGGCGCCGGGAGCCGGCACCGGTGGTGTAGATGCTTACAGTGGCGTATGCGCGACGGCGCGAGGGGGACCATACACACGTGGCGACGCCTATCGTCAACG
>DASQFM010000047.1:0-11625 GCA_035633135.1 Candidatus Eiseniibacteriota bacterium | reverse complement strand
GAGCCGCAACCTCGGGGTCCCCGTATCGGAACAGCAGGATCGAGGCCATGCCGAGCCCCCGGGCGAGCCCGGACGCGTTGTCCGTCGAGGCGAAGAACCGCAGCCCTTCGGTCATCCGCGCCCAGGCGGTCACGGGGTCGTCCAGCCGGTAGTAGACCGCCGAGAGGAAGACCATGCTGTCGGCGACCTGGAAGACCGAGCCGGTCGCGCGGTACTCGTTCAGGTTCTCCTCCTCGATCTTCACGGCCTCGGCGTAGTCGCCGGTCAGGAAGACGGCGAGCACCAGGGCCTGCCTTGCCCGCAGGATCCCGTCCTTCCGGCCGGCCGCCGTGTACAGGTCGAGCGCCAGCTGTTCGTGCTCGCGGAGCTTCGGCCCGTCCTGCGCGACCATGTAGAGGAACCCGAGGTCGTAGTGAGCGTCTGCCATCAGGATCGGATCCTGCGTCTCGGCAGCCAGGGTGAGACGCTCCTCGTAGATCCGGTGGGCGTCCTCGATTTCACTCAGCCAGTAGGCCAGGCCGCCGTCAGCAGCCAGGCCGGCGATCCGAACGCGCAGGTCGACGCTCGAGGGCTCGGCGAGGAGCTGGGCAAGGAGGGCCCGAGCCTCCCGAAGCCGGCCACGCTGCTGGAACCAGCGCCAGGTCGAGCCCATGATCCGGAGTCCCACAGTGGGCTCGTGGTGGGCCAGCGACCAGGCGATCGCGTCGCGGAGGTTGTGCTGCTCGCGATCGAGGCGTCGCAGCGCCGGACCCGCGGCCGAGCTCAAGATGCGGCCGCCTTCCACTTCAGCCAGGTCGGCGTAGGCCGCCGCGTGCCGCGCTTCGCGATCTGGCCGCTCGCCACTCGCTTCGAGGCGCTCCTGGCCGTACTCGCGGAGCAGCGGGTGTTCGGAGAACCAGGCGTCGACGTCCTCGGGTCCCTGACCGGGCTCGATCCGGACGAGGCTCTTGTCGGCCAGCGACTCCAGGCCGCCGAACAGATCGACGTCGAGATCGGGGACGTCGCCATCGGCGCCGTCGACCACTCCCGCGGCGTCGTCGGCGGTCCAGCCGCCGGCGAAGACCGCGAGGCGGCGGAAGAGTCCCTGCTCGCCATCGGACAGCAGCTCGTGGCTCCAGTCGATCGCGCCCCGGAGCGTGCGCTGCCGCTCCGGCACGTCACGGGCACCGCCACCGAGGTCGAGGCTCCGACCGAGGCGGTCGAGGATGGCCGCTGGGGCGAAGAGCCGCACCCGGGCCGCGGCAAGCTCGATCGCGAGTGGCAGGCCGCCGAGGCGCTCGCAGATGGCCCGGATCGTCTCGCGCGTCTCGTCGTTGATGGCCAGGTCGGACCGCTGGGCACGGGCTCGATCCTCGAATAGCCGGACCCCTGCCTCCACGTCGAGCGGTGGCACGGGATATCCCCGCTCGCCGCTGATCCGCAGCAGCTCGCGACTGGTGATGAGGATCCGCAAACCGGGACAGGCGCGGATCAGCGCGGCGACGCGTGTCGCGGCCTCGGGCAGGAGCTGCTCGAGGTTGTCGAGCACGAGCAGGCTCTCCCGCTCCCGCAGGTGCACCCGGACCGCTTCGTCGGCCGACTGGCCCTTCGACTCGCGGACGCCGATCACCATCGCGATCGTCGTCTCCAGCTGCGCCGCGTCCCGAACAGCCGCGAGATCGACGAACCAGACACCGTGCGGGAACCGGCTCCGAACGGCCTGCGCGACGCCGATGGCGAGGCGGGTCTTGCCACTGCCACCGGGGCCGGTCAGGGTCACGATCCGGCCGTCTTCGAGGATGCCGGAGAGGCCCTCGATCTCCGCTTCGCGGCCCACCAGCGAGGTCGCTTCGTGGGGCAGGTTGGTCGGCGCCTCCAGGGTCCGCAGCGGGCGGCGGTCTTCGGATGCGCCGGGTACGACCAGCTGGTGGAGACGAGCGGGCTCCTCGAAGTCCTTGACGAGCCGCAGGCCGGCGTCCACCAGCGACGTGCCGGTGCTGGCCAGGAGCGAATCGAGCTCGGGCCCGAGCGCGGCGGCGAGGGCGTCCGACAGGATGACCTGGCCGCCGTTCGCCGCGGCGGCGATTCGCGCGGTGTAGTTGACGTCGATGCCGACGTAGTCGAGGGCGTCGTCCTCGCTTTCGCGCTCTCGCAGCCGCCCTTCACCGAGATGCAGGCCGGCTCGGACGCGAAGCTCGAAATCGGCGATCTCGGCCGCGGCATCGAGCGGCCACGCGCCGGCGGCGATCGCGCGCTCGGCAGCAGCGATCGCCTCGACGGCGGCCTCGGGGTTCGTGAAGGCCGCGAAGAACGCGTCGCCCTCGGTCTTGACGACCGTCCCGCCGGCGGCCTCGATGGCCGCGCGCATCCGCCGGTCGTGCTCGGCGACGACCGCTGCCCACGCCGCCGACCCGAGGGCGCGCTCGAGCCGGGTTGAGCCCTCGATATCGGTGAACAGGAACGTGACGCGCGGGCCGGTCGGCAGGCTCATGACGGTATTGTGGTCACTCGGGCGGAGCGCGCCAGCGCGATTTCAGGCGGCGGCCAGCTCCTTGCCGAGGCGGTCCAGGCCGAGCGGCCCCAGGGCCAGCGCGCGAGCGTGCCACGCCCTCAGGTCGAACTCTCGTCCGGCGGCCGTCGCCGCAGCCCGGGCGGCCTCCCGGCCGGCCAGCCACGTCCGCTCGCCGAGCTTGTAGGCGGTGGCCTGCGACGGCCACGACAGGTAGCGCAGGACCTCGCTCTCGGCGGTTTCCTGCTCCATGCCGCCCGCTCGAACGATGAACGCGACCGCTCGTTCGTACGTCCACGGCTCGCCGGCACCGGGCCGGCCGGCCGGGATCTCTCTGCCGGTATGCAGGCCGATGTCAACGACGACGCGGGCGGCGCGGAAGGCATGCGCGCACAGGAAGCCCAGACGCGTTTCGGGGGTCCGGAACCAGCCGAGCTCGTCCATCAGCCTCTCGGAGTAGAGGGCCCAGCCCTCGCCGTGGGCCGAGATGAACCCGAGCTTGTGGGCCCGGGTGAGCGGCACGAGCCGGATGGTCGCACCCTGCAGGTGATGGCCCGGGACGGCCTCGTGGTAGACCGTGCTGACCTCGTCCCAGGTCGGAAATCGCGTCCGGCCCATGGTCGGGAACCACGTTCGACCGGGCCGCGACAGGTCCTCGGACGGCGGGGTGTAGTAGGCCGCCGCGGCGCTCCCCTCGGGCGGGATGCGGACCTCGCAGCGCCGGATCTCGGCGGGGATCGAGAACTCCCGGCCGTCGAGGCCGGCGATCGCCTCGTCGGTCACGTACTGCAGCCACTCGCGGTAGGCGTCGACACCGGCGATCGAGCGTGCCGGATCGGTGATGAGCAGCTGACGGACCTCCTCGAACGTCGCGCCCGGCAGGATCCGCTCGCATTCGATGTCCTTCTGAGCCTCCAGGCGGGCGAGCTCCTCCCAGGCCCAGCCGTAGGCCTCGTCGATGTCGAGGTCCGTCCCGAGGAGGTAGCGAGCCCAGGTCCGGTACCGCTCCTCGCCGGACGCATCGGTCTCGGTGGCCGCTGCCGCGTAGTCCCCTTCGAGCCACTCCCCGAGCTCGCCATAGGCGCGGGCCGCCTGGCTCGCGGCGGCATCGAGCCTGGGCCGCAGGGTCCCGTCGCCGTAGTCGGCGACGAACGTCCCGAACCAGCCGTCGTCGCTGCCCTTGCCGGCCCAGGTGGTGCATTGCTCGGCGACCGCGACGGCCTGTCGCCGGGCCGCCGGCCGGCCGTGGGCCAGCCCCGCCTCGAGGCTCTCTCGATAGCCGGCCATCGAGGCCGGCACTGCGTCCAGGCGGGCGGCGATGGTCTCCCACGCCTCGGGCGTGGACTGATCCATCAGGTCGAAGACCGATCGGGTGCTCGCCGGCGCGCCGACGATGATGCTGATCGTCCGTTCGCGCTCGCCGAGCTCGATGACATCGAGCTCGCCCTGGACCCAGTCGCCCAGGAACCCGGCTCCCAGTCGCTCCATCTCGTTGCCGGGCTCGGCGGCTCTGACGGTCTGCGCTGTCGTTCGCAGGAGGTCGGCGAGCGCGTCATAGCCCGCCGGAGACCAATCGGTCAGTCGAGTGCCGTCGCTCTTGACGCCCCAGCGCTCGCCGCGGACCGGGTCCAGCTCGGCGACGTCGGTGACGTATCGGTCGGAGATCTCGCTGACGGTTGGCATGCGCTTCCTCCGCGGGGTGGCTACGGGCGGGCCCGAGGACCTGATCGGTCCGAAAGCCTAGCCCAGCCAGTCCGAGTTGGGGAACCCGCAGCTAAACATGACAAGACCTGTCCTGATCAGCCGGTAGGCTGTCCGTGACAGCACGAATCGGTCAAGCCCGGAGGGTCCGGATGGACGTCTTTGCTCCTCTCATCATCGCCGCACTCATCGCCGGCACCTTCGGCGCGCTCGGGCTCGCCGCCCGTGCCTGGGGCGTCGACTCGCGGGCGGACGTGACGGACGACCACGCCCGTCCGTTCAACCGAGCCTCGTGACGTGGCTCAGCCAACTTCGAACCGAAACGATCGTTCAACTGACGCATTCCGGGAGGTTGTGATGCACCCGCTGACTTGGACCCTCGCTGCCGAGCACCTCTCCGATCTCAGGAACGAGTCCGCCGCCAACCGCCTGGCCGCCCTGAGCCGCGGGCCCCGATCGCCCGGACTGCCCGCCTGGCGTCGGAGCCTGGGTGCGGGTGCCGACACACTCAGCCTGCGCCTGGCCGGCATCGCCGCGCGGCTGGATCCGGCCGGCGCGCAGACCGGGCGACCCGTCCGGGGCTAACGCGCCGAGTAGCGCTCCACCGCTCCGTTCGCAATGGCCAGGATCTCGCCACGGAGCGCCGCGGGTTCGAGCAGCTCGACGAACGGCGCCAGACCGACGAGGCGGCTCGCCGCCTCTTCGGGCCAGTCAACGGCCAGTCGGAGCCGCTGCCAGCCGTTGGCGTCGGGCTCCTCGAGGCGGACGGCCTCCCGCACCGTGCGAGTCCCGAACATGTCGGTCAGCGGCCCGAAGGCCTCGCGGTTGGCCTTGACCACGATGTCCACGCGCGGGGTCTCGCGCTCGTAGGCCGCGCTCGATTCGGCCCACCAGGCGGGCAGGTCGAAGCCGTCCGGACGATCGAAGGATTCGTCACTCGGGTGGGCTTCGAGGACCCGCGAGACCCGGTAGGTTCGGAGCTGGCCATCGGTTCTGGCGACGACGTACCAGACCCCGGCCTTGAGGACGAGGCCCAGCGGCTCGAGGATGCGCGGCACGGCGTCATCGCCGCGGCGGTACTGGATCTGGACCCGGCGGCCTTCCCAGACCGCTTCGGCGAGCACGCCGAGATGCGGGACCGCCTCGCCGGCCTGGAACCAGCCGGTCGCATCGAGGTGAAAGCGTTCGACCAGGCGCGAGGCACGCGAGCGGAGCTCGGCCGGAAGCGCAGCGAGGATCTTGAGGCGCGCGGCGGCAACGACCGTCCCCAGGCCGAGCTCGGCGGCAGGCCCGGGCAGGCCCGACAGGAAGACGGCCTCGGCCTCGTCCGCGGTCATCCCGGTGAGCCGGGTCCGGTAGCCTTCGACGAGACGGATGCCACCCAGCGGACCGCGTTCGGCGTAGATGGGGATGCCCGCGGCGCTCAGCGCATCGACGTCGCGGTGGATCGTCCGGACCGACACCTCGAGCTCGCCCGCCAGCTCCTCGGCGGTCAGCCCGCCGCGGGTCTGGAGGAGCAACAGCAGGTTGACAAGGCGGCTGGCGCGCATTGGGCGAGGATAGCGCGAAACATGACGTAGGACGTCATGTATGCCTCTTGGCGCCGCAAAGAGCTCGCGGCGCTGCGTCAGGTGGGCTCGGGGTCGGTCCACTGCGGGACGACGCGCCTTCCCAGCCCGGCCTGGTACTCACGGCGCCACGAGACCGTGGAGGCGACGTTATTGAACGTGTAGACGTGAAGGCCGAGCACCCGGCTCGCGGGATCAGCGATGAGCGGTGCGAGGTCATCGAGGAGGCTGCTTGGCCGGTAGACGCCACCCGAGCGCATCAGCGCTCCGACGAAACGGAGGTTCTTCGTCACGAAACGGCTTGCGTCCCGGACGCCGATCCGGGCGCTGATCGACAGCAGCTTCGGGATCTCCGCGACTCCCGGGACTCCGATCTTGACGGGCAGCTTGATCCCCTCCGCGCGTCGCGCGCCAAGAAACGTCTGGATGGCCCGCGGGTCGAAGCAGAGCTGGGTCGTCATGTACGACGCGAGCGGGGCCTTCTCGGCGAGCGCCAACAGCAGAGCCTCCTCGGGGATGTCCGGGTGGCCCTGCGGGTAGCACGGCACCCCAACCTCGGACGGAAGCAGGTCGAGGCCGGCCATCGCCCGGAGGAGCGACAGCCCGTCGAGGAACTCGCCGGGCTCTTTCGCGTCGCCACCGACCACAAACGCGCGGTCGATCCCGGCGTCGCGAAGGCGGCCCACGAGCTCCCTCAGATGCGCGCGGTCGCGCACCATACGGGCCGATAGGTGAGGGATCGCGCGGAGGCCGGCAGACTCGAGGTCGATGGCCAGCTCGACAGTGGCATCGATCCCCTTCGCCGGGGACGCCGTGATCGAGACCGTGGAGCCGGCAGGCAATGCTGCCGCCTGGTCGCGGACGTTCTTGAGCGGGATCAGCTCGAACGTCGGGTCGCCCAGCACGCGGGTGAGGGCCGCTCGCTGTCGATCGTCGATGACGGGTCCTCCCGCCGCCCGCGAAGCGACGCGCCGAACGAGGCCGGTCAGGATCGCCATCAGACCTCGGAGTCGGGGAAGGACGCCTTGCGCTTGATCATGTACTCCAGCAGCGCCTCGTCGATGCCGGGATCGATCGGCGGGGCCTCGTACTCGGCCAGCATCCGCTTCCAGATCTTGTTCGCCCGTTGGGCGGCGTCGAGGCCGCCGTCCTCGAGCCACTGCTCGTAGGAGTTGTTGTCGGCAATCTCGGAGCGGTAGAACGCCGACTCGAAGTTGGCGAGCGTGTGGCTGTTGCCGAGGAAGTGGATGCCCGGGCCGTTCTCGCGGATCGCGTCGAGGGCCTGGCCGTTGGGCGACATGTCGACGCCCTTCACGAAGACCGACGCCATCCCGCACTGGTCCGCATCGAGGATGAACTTTTCGTAGCCGATCGAGAGGCCGCCTTCGAGCCAGCCGGCGGCGTGGAGCACGAAGTTGACCCCGGCCAGGATCGTCGGCTGGAACGTGGCGGCCGATTCGTACGCCGCCTGGGCATCGGCGATCTTCGAGGCGCACAGGTTGCCGCCGGACCGGAAGGGCACGCCGAGCCGCCGAGCCAGGGCGGCCATGACGTAGAGGACGAGGGCCGGCTCGGGGGTCCCGAACGTCGGCGCACCGGACTGCATGGAGATCGAGCTGGCGAAGCTGCCCAGGACGACCGGCGCGCCGGGCCGGACGAGCTGGACGAACGTCATCCCCGCCAGTGCCTCGGCGAGGGTCTGGGCGCAGGTCCCCGCGACTGTCACGGGCGACATCGCCCCGGCGAGGATGAACGGTGTGATGAGGGTTGCCTGGTTGTTCTCGGCGTAGACCCGCGCCGCGCCGAGCATCGTGGCGTCCCAGACCAGCGGCGAGTTGGCGTTGATCAGGCTGATGATCACCGTGTTGTCGCGGACGAACTCGTCGCCGAACGCGATCTTCGCCAGCTCGACGCTGTCCTGGGCCCGTTCCGGATGCGTGACCGAGCCCATGAACGGCTTGTCCGAGTAGCGGATGTGGGAATAGACCATGTCGAGGTGGCGCTTGTTGACCGGCACGTCGACCGGCTCGCAGACCGTCCCGCCGGAGTGGTGCAGGTACGGGCTCATGTAGGCCAGCTTCACGAAGTTCCGGAAGTCCTCGATCGTGCCGTAGCGCCGGCCGTTGTCGAGGTCGCGTACGAACGGCGAGCCGTAGTTCGGGGCCAGGACGGTGTAGGGATCCCCGATCATGACGCTCCGCTCGGGATTGCGGGCGTGCTGCCTGAAGATCCGCGGCGCCGAGGCCTGGATGATCGAGCGGCACATCCCGCGCGGGAAGCGGACTCGATCGCCGTCGACGTCCGCGCCGGCATCCTTGAACATCGCGAGCGCCGCCGGGTCGCCGCGGAAATCGATGCCGATCTCCTCGAGGATCGTGTCGGCGTTCTCCTCGAGGGTCGCGAGGCCTTCCTCGGAGAGGACCTCGACGGGCTCGAGCACGCGGGTCAGGAAGGGCAGGCTCTCGGCGTGGAGGGCGGCTCGGGCGGCCTGCCGGGCGGCGCGGCCGCCGCTGGCGCGGTGGCGAGGGCTCTCGATCATGGTCGGCGATCCTCCTCAGCCGGGGTCGTTCGGGCCGCCGTCGCGGACACCGGGGTCATGGGGCGGCGGCGGCGGTTCGGCGGTCCGGACCGGCGTGCCGAGGTCCGCTCCTGCTCGCCGCTCGCATCGGTCGTTCGCCGCGGCAGCTCGACCGCTTGCTCGAGGTTGGGATGAGGCGCCGAACGGTGCGGGAGCGCCATGGCATCGACGAAGTGCTCCTGGAATCGGGGCTCGACGGCCGTCTCGATCTTCTCGACCGTTCGGACGACGCGCTCGATCTCTCGCCGTGCCTCGCCCGACAGGAGGGCGATCAGCGCGCCGGTTCCGGCAGCGTTGCCCGCCGCCTGGACGGCCTCGAGCGGCGCGTCCGGGATGAGGCCCAGGACCATCGCGTGCAGCGGGTCGATCTGGCTGCCGAAGGCCCCCGCCAGCTTCACCTGGTCGACCGTCTCGACGCCGAGGTGGTCCATCAGCAGGCGCGCCCCGGCATACAGCGCGGCCTTCGCGAGCTGGATCGCCCGGACGTCGTTCTGGGTGACGAGGATCAATGGCGGCCCTTCGTTCAGTAGGTACGCGAACGTCCGGCCATCCGGCACGATCCTCGGCGTGCGGGCGGCGAGACGCCCGTCGATCGTCCCGTCGGCGGTGATGACGCCGGCCAGGAACAGCTCGGCGACGACCTCCACGATTCCCGAGCCGCAGATCCCCGTGATGCCGATCCGGCGCGTCGACGCCGAGAAGCCGGTCTGGTCCGACCAGCGCGCGGAGCCGATCACCCGGAAGCGTGGCTCGAGTGTCTCTCGATCGACGCGGACGCGCTCGATGGCCCCCGGCGCGGCCCGCTGGCCGGACGAGATCTGGGCGCCTTCGAAGGCCGGACCGGTCGGCGACGAGGCCGCCAGGAGGCGGTCGCGGTTGCCCAGCACGATCTCGGCGTTCGTGCCGACGTCGACCAGCAGCGTGATCGGGTCGGCGAGATACGGCGTCTCGGCGAGGATCGCGCCGGCAGCATCCGCACCGACGTGGCCGGCGATGCAGGGCAGCACGTAGACCCGTGCGCCGTGGTGCCCGGGCAGGTCGAGCTCGCGGGCGGTGACCTCGATGGCCGTGTCGGTCGCCAGGGCAAAGGGCGCCGAGCCGAGGGGCACGGGATCGATCCCAAGCAGCAGGTGATGCATGATCGGGTTGCCCACAACGCTGATCTCGAGGATGTCCTCGAGCGGGACATCGGCGCTGGACGCGAGCCCCCGGATGAGGCTGGCGATCGCCTCGCGCACCACGTGGGTCATCTGAACTGCCCCGCCGTCGTGGAGCATGGCGTAGGAGACGCGGCTCATCAGGTCCTCACCGAACCGGATCTGGGGGTTCATGACCCCGTCCGAGGCGAGGACGGCGCCGTCCTCCAGGTTCGCCAGGTGACCGGCAATCGTCGTCGATCCGACATCGAGGGCCACGCCGAGTGCCCGGTCGTGGAGGCCGGGCCAGATTGCGATGATCTGGCGAGCGCCGTGAACGGCCACGGTGACGCGATACTCGCCCGCCTCGAGCGCCGGCTGCAGGTCCCGGACGACCGCCAGGTCGGCCTGGAGATCCTTCAGGCCCCACTCCTGCTCGAGGGCATCGAAGAGGCGGCCCAGGTCGCCGCTGGGACTCGCCAGGCTGGGGCGAACGACGTCCACCTGGTGCAGGCGGACGATCGGATCGACGATGAACTCCCGGACCGGCACGCCCTTGCGGACGACCTGCCGATGGACCTGGCTCTCCGGCGGCACGTCGATCAGGACGTCGCCCTCCACGTGGGCGCGGCAGCCGAGGCGCCGGCCGGCCGCCAACCCGCGGGCCTCCTCGTACACCACCTCGTCGGCGCTGAAGGCGGAGAGGTGGCCGCCGCTCGACTCGATCCCGTGCTTGGGAAAAGAGCCCTCGGCCGGCACGACCTGGCAGCGGCCGCACATGCTCCGGCCGCCGCACACGGAGTCGAGATCGACCCCCAGCGCCCTCGCGGCATCGAGGACGGTCGTCCCAGTGGCGAACCGGCCGCGCCGGCCGGAGGGGGTGAAGATGACCTGGGCCTCCGGGGGCGAGGCGCCCGCGGGATGGACCTCTCCGGTCGTGGCGGTCACGGGACCGAGCCGTTCGGACCGGCCGCGCGGGCCATCGTCCGCCGATTGATGCGCGGCCGGCTGCTCGGCGGGAGGCTGGAAGGCTGCCTGGGGTCGACGTGCGTGCCCGGCGCCGGCACGACCGCGCTCGCGGCGGGCACCGCCGCTGCGCGGTGGGCACGGATCCAGCGACCCGCGTCCTGATCGTTGCCCATCAGCACGTCCGCCGCCATGATCGCCGCCTTGACCTCGGCCGCCAGCGGGTTCGTGATCGCGGAGGTCAGGCCCGACGCGATCGCCATCGGCAGGAAGGCGGCGTTGATCCGCTCCCGGTCCGGCATCCCGAAGCTGACGTTGGACGCCCCGCAGGTCGAGTTGACGCCGAGCTCCTCGCGCAACCGTCGCACGATGCTGAAGACCTGCCGACCGGACGTCGCGAGTGCGCCGATCGGCATGACCAGCGGATCGACGATCACGTCCTCGCGCGGGATGCCGTGGTCGGCAGCGCGCTCCACGATCCGCTTCGCAACGGCGAATCGCACGTCGGGATCCATCGAGATGCCGGTGTCGTCATTCGAGATCGCGACGACCGCGGCGCCATATTTCCGGATCAACGGCAGGACCCGTTCGAGGCGCTCCTCCTCGCCGGTCACGGAGTTGACGAGCGCCTTGCCCTGATAGACGGCCAGTCCGGCTTCGAGGGCCTCGACGATCGAGCTGTCGATCGAGAGCGGCACGTCCACGAGCGACTGCACGAGCTGGATCGTCCGGGCCAGGATCGCTGGCTCGTCGGCGAGGGGGATGCCGGCGTTGATGTCGAGCATGTGGGCCCCGGCTTCGACCTGGGCCACCGCATCGCGCTCGACGCGACTGAAGTCGCCGGCTTTCATCTCCTCGGCGAGGAGCTTCCGGCCGGTCGGGTTGATCCGTTCACCGATGATCGTGAACGGCCGGTCGAAGCCGATCACGACCTCCCGCGTCGCCGAGCTGACGACGGTGTGCGTCAAGCGGGCTCCTTCGACGGGCTCCCATCGTCGGCCGGCCCATGACTGCGGTCGACATCGATCCCGCCCGCCGCGGCCAGCCGGTCCAGGACCGCCTCGGGATACGCGGCCTCGAGGCGCTCGGCTTCCGCCTTGGCCTCCTGCTCGAGGTCCGGGCCGCACGGACGGCCCTCGCGCCGCCACTCTTCGATGTAGTCGTCGGCCGTGTTCTTGCCCGCCTTCA
>DASQFM010000046.1:0-6556 GCA_035633135.1 Candidatus Eiseniibacteriota bacterium | reverse complement strand
CGGTCCGCCTCGCAACGTTGCTCAGCCTGCCGATCTCGATCTCGGTCGCCCTGGTCTCGGTCTTCACCCGCGCCGGCCAGACCGTGCTGGTCCAGGTTGGGCCATTTGACGCGACCCTGGAGGGTGTCGATTTCGCGGCCCAGGTCATCCTGCGGCTGTTCGTCGTGGCGATGGCGCTGACGCTGTTCGGCCTGACCACCGAGCCGCGGACGTTCGTCGTCGACCTCGAGCGGCGGGGGCTTCCGCCACGTGTTGCGTTCACCGCGGCCGCGACCCTCGAGACGATCCCGCTGATGATCGAGCGGGCACTCGCCATCCAGGCGGCCCAGCGGGCTCGGGGCCTGGACACGGAAGGCAGCCTCGGCGCACGCCTGCGCGGCGTCATGCCGCTGGTCGGGCCGGTGATCCTCTCGTCGTTGACCGAGGTCGAGGAGCGCAGTCTGGCCCTCGAGGTCCGAGCGTTCGGCCGGCCCGGGCGCCGTCATCTGCTGTGGTGGCTGCCCGACACGGCCCGCCAGCGCGTTGTCCGGTGGGCCCTCGTCGTCGGGCTGCTCGTCGTCTTCGTCGGCCGCATCGGCGGCTTCCTGCCGACCATCCCCTAGCCGCCGGGACGATGCTCGAGCTCCGATCCGTCTACTACCGCTATCCGGGCTACGCCCGCCAGGTGCTGCTGGACGTCAACCTGCGCCTCGACGACGGCCAGATCGTCGGCCTCGTCGGGCCGAACGAGGCGGGGAAGTCGACCCTCTGCCTGGTCGCGTCCGGGCTCGCCCCGGCGTCGGTGGGCGGCGTCCTTGGCGGGGAGGTGCTCGTCGATGGCACGGTGATGGCCGGCCTGCCGACCCACGAGCTCGCGACCCGCGTCGGCATCGTCTTCCAGAACCCGAACACCCAGCGCTCCGGCGTCAGCGGCACGGTCTTCGAGGAGATCGCTCTCGGCCCGGTGAACCTGGGGTTGCCAGTCGGCGAGACCGTTGAGCGCACCCGCTGGGCAATGGCCACCCTCCGCATCGAGGCCCTCGCCGATCGCAACCCGATGCGCCTCTCGGGCGGCCAGGCCCAGCTCGTGGCGATCGCCTCGATCCTGGCTATGCGGCCTCGCCACCTGGTGCTCGACGAACCGACGGCACAGCTGGACCCCGAGGGATCGCGGCTCGTCGGCGATGCGCTGCGTGCGCTGGCCGGCACAGGAACCGCCCTACTGATCGCGGAGCACAAGGTCGACCTGCTCGATACGATCTGCGACCGGCTGATCGTGATCGACGCTGGCCGGATCGTCCTCGATGACCGGGCGCCGGCTGCGTTCGAATCCCCGGTCCTCGAAGCGGCCGGGGTCGAGGCGCCGTCGCGGATCCGCCTCGGTCGAGCACTCGCGGCCCGGGGCATCACGATCCCGGAAGGGGCCCTCGCGTGAGTGGCGCGCCGGGATCTGCGGGCGACGGTCCTCCCGTCATCCGCTGCGAGGGGCTCGTCCACGTCTATCCCGGCGGCGTCCGTGCTGTGGACGGCGTCGATCTCGAAATTCGCGCTGGCGAGCGAGTCGCGATCATCGGCCAGAACGGCTCGGGCAAGACCAGCCTCGTGCTCCACTGGAACGGGCTGCTCCGCCCGACCGAGGGCCTGGTCCTCATCGACGGCGCCGATGCCGCCGAGCGCCGAGTCGCGCAGCTGGCGCGAACCGTCGGCATAGAGTTCCAGGACCCCGATCGCCAGATCTTCGCTGGCCGCTGCCGCACCGAGGTCGCCTTCGGCGCCCGGAACGCCGGGCTGCGCGGCGGAGCGCTCGAGGCTGCCGTCGATGGAGCTCTCGAGGCCGTTGGACTGACCGACGCCGCCGACACGAACCCCTACGACCTCGGCTACTCGCGACGGAAGTTGCTCGCCCTGGCCGGGATCCTGGCGATGGGCACACCGGTGGTGGTCCTCGACGAGCCGACCACCGGCCAGGACGCCCGCGGCGTGGCACGCATCCAGCAGGTCGTGGCGGACCTCGCCGATGCGGGACGAACCGTCGTCACGATCAGCCACGACATGCGGTTCGTGGCCGAAACGTTCGATCGCGTCGTGGTCATGGGCACGGGCAAGGTGCTGCTCGACGGCACGTCCGCCCAGGTCTTCGCCGAGGCAGCCTGGCCGACCCTGCACTCGACATTCCTCGAGCCCCCGGTCGCGTCCCGCGTCGGCGCGCGACTGCGAGTCGGCTCGACGCCCACTGAATCGGCGTTGGTAGACGTCCTCACCGGCCGAACGTAGGTCCCACGCCAAGGTGCGCGAAGGACTTCGTGGACGACACGCTGAGCGACACGAGCTTGGTCTTTCCTTGGGTCGTGCGCCGGGCCGACTTCAAGGCCCGTTCGACAATCTCAGCCGCCCTGTGGGACGATTAAAGGCCTCCGGGAGAAAGGACGTTGGCGACCGACCTCGAGCAGGTCATCGAGCAGTATCAGCAGGCGCTTGGGGCGTTCATCAAGGGCGACGCCGAGCCGGTGAAGAGGCTGTTCTCGCGGCGCGACAACGTCACCCTCGCCAACCCCTTTGGCCCCCCGGCCGTTGGACCAAACCAGGTCGAAGCCGCGCTCAACCGTGCTGCGTCGCAGCTCCGAGAAGGAGAGGCACTGCGCTTCGAGAGCATCTCCGAGTTCGCGACGGCGGATCTCGCGTACGTCCTTCACTTCGAGCGATGCAGAATGAAGATCGCCGGCGCTCTGGAGGCCAGCCCGGTTTCGCTCCGTGTGACCACGATCTTCGGACGTGACGACGGCAAATGGACGATCGTCCATCGGCAAGCGGACCCAATCACCGGACCGAGGCCACCCGAGTCCATCGTCGAGCGGTAGGGCGCCGCGATCTCTGTCAGTCTCGGCTTGCGGGTGCAACCCCCACTTCGTGCACGGCGCCGTCGACTATCCGCCAGGCGCGGACGCTTTCGGCGCCGGTCACTGGATCGGCCTCCTCGGGGCGGAGCGAGACGATGAAGTAGAGCGCCTCGGGATAGAACGACTGGCGCACATCGGTGGGTGACGGGCGTGCCGGCGAGGCGACGTGCGAGTGGACGATGGCCCAGATGACTTCGTCGGTGCTGTCGAGCTCGATCGTGATCCGGAGGAGGTCATCTGGCTCGATCTCGTATCGATAGGGCGATGCCGCAGGATTGGCAAGCGGAACCCACCGCAACGCCCGACCACCTTCGCCGGCCGGCCGGTCGCCGATCACCAGGCCGCAGGCTTCATTTGGCAGGCCGGCCACGGCGTGGGCCACGATTGCGGATCGGATTGGGTCCGCTAGTTCGACGCTCGCCGGTCCCGGATGAGCGGCGTCATCCGAGCCCGGGTAATAGCCGGCGGCCTGCCAGTCGGGCCCGCGCTCGGGGAACTCTTCCGCGTCGGGTCCTCGGCTCACCACCAGCTCACGCCGCCTTCCAGCTCAGCCTCCATGTCGTCGAAGGGCTTGGAGAACGCGCCGACCGAGAGGTATTTCCAGCCGCCGTCGGGCAGCAGCGCAACGATCGTCCCGCCGTCCATCTCCCGGGCGACCCGCTGGGCGACGCTCACGATCGCGCCCGACGACGGCCCGGCGAAGATCCCCTCGCGGGCAGCGAGCTCGCGGGTCGCGGCGACGGCGTCGCGATTGGCCACCAGGTAGCGCGCGTCAAGCAGGTCGGGATCGAGGATCTCGGGCACGAACCCATCCTCGAGGGAGCGCAGGCCCTGCACGTTCTCGCCGGGCAGCGGCTCGGCGGCGACGATCCGCACGCCGGGCTTCGCCCGTTGCAGGTAGCGAGCCACCCCCATCAGCGTCCCAGCGGTCCCGAGACCCGCCACGAACACGTCGATCTCGGGGCAGTCGGCCAGGATCTCGGGGCCCGTCGTCGTCTCGTGGGCGCGCGGGTTTGCCGGATTGGCGTATTGGTCCGCCATCACGTAGCGAGGGTCCCCGGCGGCCAGCTCGCGGGCCCGGGCGATCGCGCCATTTGAGCCGAGCTCGCCGGGGGTGTCGATGATCTCCGCCCCGAACAGCTCGGCGAGCTGGCGCCGCTCGGCGGTCACGTTGTCCGGCATGACGAGCGTGATCCGATGGCCGCGGCGGCTTGCCAGCATCGCCAGGGCGATGCCGGTGTTGCCTGACGTCGGCTCGAGGATGATCGAATCGGCGCTCAGCCTGCCGCGCACCTCGAGATCCTCGATGAGCGCCCGGGCGATTCGGTCCTTCACCGAGCCGGTCGGGTTCATCCCCTCGAGCTTGGCCAGGATCCGGACGCCGGGCGGCGACAACCGGTCGAGACCGACGAGGGGCGTATGCCCGATCGCCGCCTCGATGTCCGCGTAACGGCTCAGCGCGCCCTCACCCGCCGGCGATCGCGGGTAGCAACCGGATCTCATCGCGCTCCGCGACGGGCGTAGCGAGACCCTCGAGATAGCGCACGTCCTGGCCGTTGAGGTAGACGTTGACGAAGCGGTGGAGCTCGCCTTCGGGCGTGAGCAGCCGGCCGCCGAGGCCCGGGTGGCCGTCGAGCAGGGTCTGGACAACCTCGCCGACGGTTGCGCCGCCCACGTCGAGCGACTTCACGCCGCCGACCTCCGTGCGCAGGATCTGGGGCATGAAGACCCGGCTCATCGCGGCTTCACTGCTGGGAGCCGGCGCCGGTGCCGACGGGCACCTGGACGCCCAGGCCCGGGCCGCCGAGGACGAACGGGGCATCCGTCGGGAACGCCGACAGGACCGGCGCCTCGCCACGCTCGCGGGCAGCCCGAGCCTCGTCGGAGCAGACCGGGCAGTTCGCGTCCCGCTCGAGCTTCAGCTCGGAGAACGAGCCGTCGAGGGCATCGAACAGCAGGAGCCGGCCGGCGAACGTCTCGCCGATCCCGAGGACGACCTTCAGGACCTCGTTGGCCTGCAGGAGACCCATGATCCCGGGGACCACGCCTAGCACGCCCGCGACGGAGCAGCCGGGGGCGAGCTCGGGCGGCGGCGGCGTCGGGTACAGGCAGCGGTAGCACGGTCCCTGGTACGGGATGAACGTCGTCAGCTGGCCCTCGAACCGGAAGACCGAGGCGTGGACGACCGGGATCCCGGCCGCGACCGCCGCGTCGTTGAGCAGGTAGCGGGTGTCGAAGGTGTCGGTCCCGTCGAGGACCACGTCGTAGCCGCCGATGATCCGCTCGACGTTCTCGCCGGTCAGGGCCTCGTCGTAGGCGACGACCTTGACGTCGGGATTGAGCGCCTCGATCGTCTTGCGGGCCGAATCGACCTTCTTCTCGCCGAGCCGCTCGGTCGAATGGATGACCTGGCGCTGCAGGTTGCTGATCTCGACGACGTCGAAGTCGATGATCCCGATGGTGCCCACGCCCGCCGCCGCGAGGTACAGCGCCGCCGGGCTGCCGAGCCCGCCGGCGCCGACGAGCAGGACCTTCGACTCGAGGAGCTTCACCTGGCCCGCGGAGCCGACCTCCGGGATCAGCAGGTGGCGGCTATAGCGCTCCTGCTGGACAGGGGTGAGCGCGAGCGGCGAAACCCACGGCAGCCCCTGGCCCTTCCACTGGTCGAAGCCGCCGCTCATCGAAACGACGTCGCTGTATCCGAGCTGCTCGAGGGTCTTGGTGGCATAGGCCGACCGGGTCCCGCCGGCGCAGTACACGACGACTGAAGTATTGGGATCCGGGACGAGCGTCTCGATGTTCTGCTCGAGGTAGCTCCGCGGGACGTGGACGGCGCCGGGGATGTACCCGGCGTCCCACTCGTACGCCTCTCGGACGTCGACGAGCGTGGCGCCCCCGGCGCGCAGGCGCTCGGCCTCCTGGGGGGTGACCTCGCGGATCGAGGCCTTGACCTCGCGGAGGAGGTCGGATGGGGATTTCATGCTTGGGTTGCTCCGATTTGGGCGATGGCCGCGCCTGGCGGCGGAAAGGTGGTCGGTAGATCAGCCGGGCGCCGAGGCACCCGTTGCGCCGGCGGTCAGGCCGGCGACATACACCTGCAGGGCACCGGGAGGTATCGGTTCGCGGAGGTCACGACGCGGCCTCGCGCGGGGGCGCCGCATCGGGGCGGGCCGGCGGCGGCAGCGCGGCGTTCGGGACGTTGGCCCCGCGCGGCGAATCCCCGGCCAGCGCCTTCTGCAGCGTCTCGAGTGACAGCAGGGCGCATTTCAGGCGGGCCGGGCTGATCTCGATGCCGAGCATGTCGAGGACGTCCTGCGAGCTCATCTTCGCGGCATCGATCACCGGCTTGCCCTTGACCTCGTCGGTGAGCAGCGAGGCCGAGGCCTGGCTGATGGCGCAGCCCCGGCCGGTGAAGCCGACGCCGGAGATCATCCCGTCGCGCACGCGGAGCTGGAGGGTGATCCGGTCGCCGCACAGCGGGTTCGCGCCTTCGTGCGAGGCGGTTGCGTCGTCGAGCACTCCAAAGTTGTGGGGTCGCCGGTAGTGCTCCAGGATGTAGTCGCGGTACAGGTCGTCCATCGGTCTTGGAGTTTAGGCGCTAGACGCCAAAGACTCGCTTCACCTCGCGAATGCCCTCGATGAGGGCGTCGATGTCGGCTCGGGTCGTGTAGACGTTGAAG
>DASQFM010000045.1:0-9621 GCA_035633135.1 Candidatus Eiseniibacteriota bacterium | reverse complement strand
GATCGCGAAGGATCCGGGTCACCCTGGTCAACCTCGTGCCAAAGACGAATGACTCCGTCGGCACGGCCGACGACGCGGACAGCGCCTGGACGAACCGCAGCAGCAACCGGGAGTGGCGCTCCATCGAGCCCGAGATGTCGCAGATCACGACGATCCGCCGCGGTCGCCGGACGTGGCGCCGCCAGACCCAGTTGAGGAGTTCGCCGCCGGTGCCGAGGTTGCGCCGGAACATCGCCCGGGTAGCGAGCCGGCGGCCGTGGGGGTGGAGCTCGTAGCGGCGGGTGCGACGAAGTTCCAGTCGGGGCTTCAACAGGTCGACGAGCCGTTCGGCATCCCGAAGCTCGGCCGGCGTCATCCGGTCGAAGTCACGATGGCGCAGGACCTCGGAGCGGCTGTACGCGTCGGGCGCGATGGCGTCGACCTCGTCACCGGTCGCGTCGAGCTCGGCACCGTCCTCCGCCGCGATCAGGCGGCCCTCGGCGTCCTCCGGCAGCCCGGCCCGCTCCTCGCCGGGCTTCGCCGGCTCGCCGGCGCCTGCCTCGGTCGCCTCGCCTGCGGATTGCCGGTTGCCGTCCAGCTGGAGGCCCGGCGGCAGGATCGGCCGCGCCCGCCAGTAGCGGTCGAAGACCACGTCGTACACCGCCCGATCGTCGCGCCGCCGGGTGAAGACGGCAGCGCCGGCGGCCCGGACCTCCTCGCGGTCGCCGAGCGAGACGATCTCGAGCGATCGGGCAAAGTCGATTTCGGCGGCCAGGTCGACCGACAGGCCGGCGGCACGAAGCGCGCGCCCGAAGCCGACCGCTCTCTGGAGGAGACGGCGCCCGTCGACCGCCTCGCCAGACCGCGCCGCCGCCGTGTCCGGCATGTCAGCGCCCCGCCGCGGCCTCGGCCAGGAAGCTCTTCACGGTCGCGCCGCGGACGTGACGGATGTCCTCCTCGTACTTGAGGACTACGCCGAGGGTCTCGTCGACGATGTCGGAGGTGAGCTCGGGCGCGCCGAGGGCCATCAGGGCGCCGGCCCAATCGAGGGTCTCGGCGATCCCCGGAACCTTCGTCAGGTCGGCGCCGCGGAGGCGATGGATGAAGGTGACCACCTGGCGGGCCAGCGCCGCGGGAGCCCCGGGCACCCGCGCCTGGACGATCTCGAACTCCTTGTCCGCCGTCGGGTAGTCGATCCAGTGGTAGAGACAGCGGCGCTTCAGCGCGTCGTGGACCTCGCGCGTCCGGTTCGATGTCAGGATCACCCGTGGCGTGCGGACCGCGCGGATCGTGCCGATCTCGGGCACGGTCACCTGGTAGTCCGACAGGATCTCGAGGAGGTATGCCTCGAACTCCTCGTCGGCCCGGTCGATCTCGTCGATGAGCAGCACGGGCGCCTCGCCGTCGGGGCCGGCCTCGAGGGCCTGCAGCAACGGCCGCCGGATGAGGAACTCCGGTCCGAAGATGTCGTGGGCGGTCGCATGGCCGGCCTCACCGCGGGCCTCAAGGAGGCGGATTTCGAGCATCTGGCGCGGGTAGTTCCACTCGTAGACCGCCGTGTTGACGTCGAGCCCCTCGTAGCACTGGAGGCGGATGAGCGGCGCTCCGAGCGAGGCTGCGAGGACCTTCGCGAGCTCCGTCTTGCCGACGCCGGCCTCGCCCTCGAGGAGGAGCGGACGCCCCAGGCGGAGGCTCAGGAAGACCGCCGTCGCGATGGAGCGGTCGGCGATGTAGCCGCGCTGCCGGAAGGCCTCCTGGATCGCCTCGGTCGAGGCAAGGCGGTCAGAGGCGGCGGACTCGGCGGCGGCAACTCGCTTCGCCTCGATCGGTGGCGTGGGGTTGACCGCGGGAGTCGTGCGCACCGAGGGAATCTACCGTACGGGACCGCCGGCTCCGCCGAGCCCTCAGGCGACGGCGACCGCGGCGACGTCCTCGAGAGCGTTCCCGATCCCGTCGACCATCGCCTCGATCTGAGCTTCCGTGATCACGAATGGCGGCGAGATGTGGATCGCGTGAGCCCGCAGGACGCGCGTCGCGACGCCGTGGCGGAGCGCCGCCGCGACAACCTTCTCCGGCGCCCCGGGATCGGACGCCAGCACGTCCGGCGCGAGGGCGACCGCTGCGGTCAGGCCGACCGATCGGATCTCGCCGACCAGCGGTGCGCCGGCCAGGCGCCGAACCGCCGCACCGAGGATCGGCTCGAGCATCCGCACGCGCTCAACCAGCCCCTCGCGTTCGATGATGTCGATGTTGGCCATCGCCGCGGCGGCCGCCCCGGCGTGGCCCGAATAGGTGTAGCCGTGGCGGAACACCGCGCCGGGGATGGGCTCGTCCCAGAACGGGGCACGGACCCGCCGCCCGACGAGCACCCCGCCCAGCGGCATGTAGCCCGAGGTCACGCCCTTGGCGAAGGTGATCATGTCCGGCTCGATCCCGAAGCGGGTTGACCCGAACATCTCGCCCATCCGCCCGAAGCCGGTCACGACCTCGTCGGCGATGAGCAGCACGTCGTGCTCCTGGCACAGCCGGCTGATCCCCGGCCAGTAGCCGTCCGTCGGCGGGATCACGCCGCCGGCACCGATGACCGGCTCGCCGATGAA
The DNA here is from genome assembly GCA_035633135.1 of Candidatus Eiseniibacteriota bacterium. Classification (GTDB taxonomy): domain Bacteria; phylum Chloroflexota; class Limnocylindria; order Limnocylindrales; family CSP1-4; genus UBA5189. The sequence continues at coordinate 7,042 of DASQFM010000045.1, read as the reverse complement.
CGCCGCGATCTCGCCCGCCCGCTCCTCGAATAACCGGGTCGTGGCCTCGAGGTCCAGCGCCGGCACGTGCGCGACCTCGCCCACGAACGGCACGCCGTAGCCGTTCCGGAGCGCGGGGATGCCGGACAACGAGGTGCCCATCGCGTGCATGCCGTGGTAGCTGTGCTCGCGGGCGACGATCAGGCTCTTCTCGGGCCGGCCGATGACGTCCCAGTAGCGGCGCGCGAGCTTGATCGCGGTGTCGATCGCGTCCGAGCCGCCCGAGCCGAGATAGACGACCGTCTCGTCGAGCGGCGAGAGCTCGGCCAGGCGATCGGCGACCCGGATCGTGGCGTCGGTGGTGTAGGGCCCGAACGACGAGTAGGCCGACAGGCGCGTGAGCTGGTCGGCGACCGCGTCGGCGATCTCGCGCCGGCCGTAGCCGACGTTGCAGAACCACAGCGCCGCGGTCGAGTCGATGTAGTCGTTGCCCTTGTCGTCGGTGATGACCGCGCCATCGCCGGCCACGATCACGACCTCGTTGTCGGCCACGGTGTGCATGTCGGCGAAGCCGTGCCAGAAGCGGCTCATGGAGCCCTCGGAATTGGGCGGACTTGGGCGCCGGGCCTGGTCGCGGCGTCCGCCGATGGTAGCGGAGCTGACTGCGGGCCAGCCTTCTTACGCTGCGCTTACATCTCTCCCGGGGCGGCGGAGCCCCCGAGCGTATCCTCGCCGCCGTGAAGACGATCCTGATGGTCGACGACGAGCGGAACATCGTTGACCTCGTTCGGCTGTACCTCGAGAAGGAGGGCTACGCCGTCATCGCCGCGGCCGACGGCGAGGAGGCGCTGGCGCTGCATGCCCGGCACGATCCGGACCTCGTCGTCCTCGATCTCATGCTCCCGAAGATCGACGGCTTCGAGGTCTGCCGCGAGATCAGGCGGCGCGGCGAGACGCCCGTCCTGATGCTCACTGCGCGAGCGGACGACATCGATTCGATCGTCGGGCTCGAGCTCGGCGCCGACGACTACGTCACCAAGCCCTTCAATCCGCGTGCGCTCGTCGCCCGGGTCAAGGCGATCCTCCGTCGCACCGACGCGACGGTCCGCGGCGAGCGGCCGCTCGAGGTCGGCGAGCTGCGTGTCGATCCGCGGCGGCGCGAGGCCTACGTCGGCGACCGGCGACTCGACCTTCGGCCCCGGGAGTTCGACCTGCTGGCCGCCCTCGCCCGCGAGCCGGGCGTGGTGTTCACCCGCGACGTCCTCCTCGAACGCGTCTGGGGCACCGACTTCCCCGGCGAAACGCGAACCGTGGACGTCCACGTCGCGGAAGTCCGGAAGCAGCTTGCCCCCGACGGGCCGCCGATCGAGACGGCCCGCGGCTACGGCTACCGGCTGGTCCCGGCGCTGCGCCCTCCCCTCCCCGGCATCGAAGCGCCCGCTCGCTCGTGACGCCCCGGTCGCTCGGGGGGCGCCTCGTGGCGAGCTTCATCCTCCTGGCGCTCGCCGTGCTGCTCGCCGTCGGCGGCACGCTGTTCCTCGTCCTTCGGGCCCTCCACGCCGACGCGACGACGGCCAGCCTCGGCGATGTGGCCGGCAGCGTCCTGCCGCAGGTCCGCCAGAGCATCGGTGGGGGCAACGTGCGGGGCACGATCGAGGAGATCCGCGACAGCCTGGCGGAGCGCGGCATCGAGATCATGGTCGTCGGTGCGGACGGGGGCGTTCAGCCGCTCGGGGGAGCGGCGGCGGGCGGCACGATCCCACTCGGCAGCGCCGCGCCGGGCGAATCGGTGCACGGCACCGTGAAGCTCGGCGATCAGTCCTGGCTGTATGTCGCGACCGTGCTGCGTCGGACCGTGGCCGTGGCACCGCGGGCCGTCGCCTTCCTCGCCCCGGATCGCTCGGCGGCGCTGGCGCTGGCCGATCTCGGCCGGGCCATCCCGGCAGTCGCGCTGATCCTGCTCATCGTCGGCGTGCCACTGGCGTGGCTGGTTGCCCGGAGCGTCACGCGTCCGCTGCGACGGCTGGCCGATGCGGCCGGGGAGATCCCCGCCGGCCGCGCCACCGTCCTGCCGCTCGAGGGACCCGAGGAGGTGCGGGAGCTGACAGAAACATTCAACGGCATGGCCGGTGAGCTGGCGACCACGCGACGGCGCGAGTCGGACCTGTTCGCAAACCTCCGCCACGACCTCCGCACGCCGCTCACCGTCATCTCCGGATTCGCGACGGCGCTGCGCGACGGGACCGCCGAAGGCCACGCCGCGATCGCCGCGGCGAGGGCGATCGAGGAGGAGGCTGCCCGCCTCGAGCGGCTCGTCGAGGAGCTCGGGTCCGTGGAGCGGATCCGCTCCGGCGAGGACGGCCTCCGCCCGGAGTCGATCGAGGTGCCGGAGCTGCTCGCGGCGACGGCGTCCAGATTCGGCGCTCAGGCAATCGCCGCCGGGGTCACGCTGACGGCGCAGATGGATGGCGACGCCAGGTCCATCGTTGCGGACCCGCTCGCCGTCGACCGGATGTTGGGGAATCTCGTCTCCAATGCCCTCGCCGCACTCCCGGCTGGCGGCCACGTCCGGCTCGAGGCTGCGACCGTGAGCATCCTGAGCCGCTCCGGGGGCATTCCTGCGGTCGCGCTGACCGTGATCGACGACGGCCCGGGCTTCCCGGACGGGGCCGCTTCGCGGGCGTTTGATCGGTTCTGGCGGGGTGACCCCGCCCGCGCCGGCGGGGGTTCAGGGCTGGGACTGGCGATCGTCCGGGAGCTCGCCGTCGCCCATGGCGGGACGGCGTTCGCGGAGAACCTGCAGCCACGCGGCGCCAGGGTCGGGGTGATCTTGCCGGCGTTGCCCTAGATCGTCGCCCCGCCGACTGTCAGCCCCAGCGCGATCACCCCCACCAGCCCGACCAGGCCCGCGGCCACGAGCAGGGGTGACGTCGTCGCACCGTCGCCTGCGGGCCGCTGCCAGGCCGAGCGCGACGTCGGGACCCGACCGGGCGGCACCACCAGGCCCAGCCACAACCCGGCCAACAGCCCCCCGATGTGGGCGGCGTTGTCGATCGTCCCACCCGCCAGGAATCCGAAAACGAGATTGATGACCACGATCATCCCCAGCTGGGGCACGATCGCCCGCGCCCGACGATCGAGCACGGGGTGGTGGACCCGGGTCCCGGCCAACAGGACGCCGACGAGCCCGAAGATCGCCCCGGACGCGCCCACGCTGGGCCCCGGACCCAGGGCGAAGCTGGCGGTCGACGCGGCCGCCGCGGCCAGCAGGTAGAACAGTCCGAACAGGCGCGTCCCCCAGATGCCTTCGACGACCGGTCCCAGCAGGTACAGCGCGTACATGTTGAAGAACAGGTGGATGAAATTTGCGTGGACGAGGGTCACGCTGAGCAGCCGGTACAGCTCGCCCGACGCGACGGCGGCGTGCTCCAGCCACAGCAACCGGATCAGGCCCTCATCGGGCTGCGAGAACGCCAGCAGGGAGACGACGATGGTCACCCCGAGCACGACCTGCGCCAGCCCGAGCGGACCCGCAGTGCCCCGGGCGCGGGCGAAGTAGCGGCCCGCCGCCGACTGGTTGCCGGTCTCCTTCGAGAGCCAGCCGAGGCGGCTCGCGATCTCCGCCTTGGCCTCGGCCGGCGCGCGGCGATCTGCTTCGCGGTAGGCGACCAGGGCGCCGGGCAGGTCGCCCGCCCGGACACGGGCGGCGGCGATGTTGCGCCAGGCCTGGTAGGTGCTCGGCGTCTCCGACAGGCGAACCACCGATTCCCAGGCCCTGAGCGCCTCCCCTTCGGCGTCGAGCCGGAAGAGCGCGTCGCCGAGGCCGAGCCACGCCGCAGCGGTGATGACCGGGTCGTTGAAACCGATCACCCGGCGAAAGACCAGCGCCGCTGGGCCCGGCTCGCCGGCCCCCAGGAGCTCCCTGCCGCGCTCCACGAGTCCCGCCGCCGCGGCCGGCGACAGCGGACCCTGGGTCGCGAGGGCCGCGCCGAGATCGACGCCGTCCGGCGCGGGCGCTTCAGCCATCGGGGAAGGCATCCATCGGGCCGACGATACTAGATGGACCATGTGCGGCCGCTTCAGCCAGCAACGCCCCACCTCCGAGCTCGCCGAGATCTTCGATGCCGAGGACCTCATCGACGCGCCCGGCGGGCACTTCAACGTGGCCCCGACCGACGACGCCGCGGTGGTCGTCCAGCGGGAGGAGGAGCGCGCCGTGACCGCGTATCGCTTCGGGCTCATCCCGCATTGGGCCGACAGCGCGAAGGTCGGCAACCGGATGATCAACGCTCGCGCGGAGACGATGGAGCGGTCGCCTGCGTACCGCTACGCCTTCCGGCGCCGGCGCTGCCTGGTCCCGGTGGACGCGTTCTACGAGTGGCAGCGCGACGGCAAGATCAAGCGGCCGTTCGCCGTCACCAACCGGGACGGGAGGCCAATCGCGCTGGCCGGGCTGTGGTCCGGCTGGCGCGACCCCGACACTGATCAGCTGGTCCGATCGTTTGCGATCGTGACGACCGCGCCGAACGACCTGCTGCGGCCGATCCACGACCGGATGCCGGTGGTCGTTCCGGACGCCGACTGGGAGCGCTGGCTCGATCCGACGCTCGAAGACCCGGCGAAGCTCAATGACCTGCTGATGCCGGCCGAGGATTCGATGCTCGAGGCGTACCCGGTCAGCCGCCGGGTCAACGACGTGCGCAACGACGGGCCCGAGCTCCTGCAGCCGATCGGTCCGCCGGCCGAGCGCGCGATGTAGGTCAGCGAGGCTCGGCAACCTCAGATGTGAGCCGCTCCTCGCTCTCGGAGGGCGGAGGCGACGCCCCCGCGAGCCATCCGCCCGAGGACTCGACGGCGAGGAGAGCAACGGTCTCCGCCCACGCGTCGGCGAGGGCGGCGCCGGCATCGAGCCGCGCTGCGAGGTGGCCGACGAAGCCGCCGGTCGATCCCGCGCCGTCGCCGACCGGTGCCTGAAGGACGATTGCGTCGTCCGGCAGCCCAGCCGGAACCGCCTCGTCGCCAGTGACGACCACCACCCTCGCTCCGGCGAACGCCGCGCCCTCCACCGCCGCGGGCAGCAGCGCAGCCGCGACGCCCAGGAGCACGAGAACCCGCAGGTCCGGGAGGTAGCGCAGCGCGAGGGCAAGATCGGCCGCCTCGAGGGAATCGGCCGCCGACCTCAGGACTGCGGCATGCCCGAGGCGCTCCCGCGCCAGCTCCCCGAGGAGGCGATCGCCCTGCGTCCCCACGGCGACGACACCGACGACTTCGACGGCCGCTCCGGCGTCCACAGCCGCCCGTCCCACCTGCGCCACCGTCGTGCCGGACGCTGACGCCCGAGCACCGGAATCGATGCCGCCGATGATCGCGATCACGGGGCAAGCCTAGCCGAGCCCTCACCCGCCCAGGTCGGCTGCCAGCACCCGATGACCATCGCCTCGCCGCCGGTGGAACCATCGGGCTATCCGCGGCGGCCCACGTTCAACGTACGTTGCAAGCTGGCGGCCCCAGCCTCGGGGCATGGCTACGCCCCATAGAGGAACGTGTTGAAGGTCGATCGATCCCATCGGAGCCGCGGGCAATCCGTGGCGGAATTCGCGGTGATCCTGCCGGTGATGCTGACGCTGTTTGGCGCGGCCATCGACTTCTCGCGCCTCTACAACTCGTGGATCAACCTCGAAGCCGCGACCCGCGACGCCGCCGAGTACGCGGCGACGAAGACGACCACTCAGAACAGCGCCCTGACCGAGTCCCGGCGGATCGTCTGCGGGGCCTTCGGCCTCGTGAGTACCTGCACCGACCCTGCCGTCACGGTGACCTACTCGTCGAGCACGACGGCGGCCGGCGCGAGCTCGAAGAACCCCATCGCCACGGTGAGCGTCGCGGTCAGCACGACGTTTCGGGCGCTCTTCCCCTACCCCTTCACGAACAACGGGGTCCTGACGCTGGGCTCGACTCGCACCTACGCGATCACCCAGGGCAAGTGACCATGCCGGGTCGCCTCGTCAGCCTGCTCGGTCGCCTCGTGCCCCTGCGCGCTCCGGCGAGCGGTCGCGGCGCGCGCCGAGAGCCGCGCATGTCCGGCCAGGGTGTTGCGGAGTTCGCGCTGGTGATCCCGATCTTCGTGGTGCTGCTGTTCGGGATCGTCGATTTCGGGCGCGTGATCTGGGCGCGCAGCAGCCTCGAGAACGCGGCCCGTGAGGGCGCCCGCTACGCGATCGTCCACGGCGGCACCGCGATCCAGCCGTGTCCCGTCGGCCCGACAGCACTGGTCCCGCCGCTGCCAACCCCCAGCTGCCCGCATCCGTCACCGTCGAAGGAGTCGATCGAGCTCGCGGCGAAGTCGTTCGCCATCGCACCAGGCAGCGGCCTGACCGTCACCGCCTGCTACCACCTGGCTGGGACCACCTGCACGGGCAATACCGAGAACCCTTCGAACATCACGAACGTCCGCGGCACGGCGATCACCGTGACCGCCACCAGCACCCTCGACCTGATCGTCCCGTCGCTGCTGCACCTCGGGTCCTTCACCGTGACCGGGTCGTCGACGATGCTGGTGAACTTCTGATGGCCGGCGAATCGACCTCGAGCGGACGAGCCGCCCGCCGGGACGCGGGGCAGATCCTCGTCCTGTTCTGCCTCTCGATGGTCGCGATGCTGGTCGCCCTTGCCCTGCTGTACGACGGGGCCCGGGCCCTCGTCCTCCGCCGCCAGCTCCAGAACGCGGCGGACGCCGCCGCGCTGGCGGGCGCCAACGTCATCTCGTCGGGCACGACGCCCGGCTGCCTCAACAGCGGCGTCATCCGGACTGCCGTCGCGACCGCCGCGAAGGACTCGGTGAAGACCAACCTGGGCTGGAGCGACGCGACCGTCGCCAGCAACGTCGTCGTCAGCTGTCCGACCGACGCATGGCTGCGGAATCTCGCCGTCACCGTGGCGATCAACGACACGGCGCCGACCTACTTCGGCCGGATCGCGGGCAGCTCCAACCTGGCGGTCGGCGCCTCGGGTACCGCGGTCAACGGCTCGCTGCCGCCCGGCCGGTTCTCGGTCGTGGAGCTCG